>JANXMD010000643.1 GCA_025354845.1 Verrucomicrobiota bacterium
GCTGCTGGGGGACACCGATGCCCTAGCGCAGGGCGAGCGGGTGTTCGCCATCGGGAGTCCGCTGGGACTGGAGCGCACGGTTACCGAGGGCATTCTCAGTACGAAGACCCGTCCGATGGGGGGCGACCTCTATTTGCAGACCACCGCGCAGATCAACCCCGGCAACTCCGGCGGACCGCTGTTCAATCTTCGCGGGGAAGTCATCGGTGTGACCAACATGAAGCTCACCTTCGGCGAAGGCCTGGGATTTGCCATTCCCGTCGAGCAGGTGAAGTTCTTCCTCAAGCACCGCGATGCCTTCGCCTACGACAACGACAACCCCAGCAATGCCTACCGTTATCTTGATCCGCCGCATCATGTGGCGTTGAAGGCGGACCCGGGCGCCGTCGCGACTCCTGGCCGCTGAGGCCGTCCGTTCGCCTGCTGCGGGTCCAGTTCCCGCTTGCCAAACCCCGTTTCCTCGCGACGTTGCCACCAAGGGGTTGCTTTCCGCGAACCTCATTCAGTCCCCCATGAATCCATTGATCCGTCCGCTCGCGTTTCTCCTCACTCTTTTGGTGGGAATCGTCGCCCGCGCCGCCGTTCCGGCGCCGGCACAGCTGTTTCCCAAGGCGACATTGCTGATTGCCACCGTGCCCGACTGGACCGCGACCCGTATCGGGTTTGCCCAGGCCTCCTACGGACGCCTTTGGGCGGACCCGGCCATGCGACCCTTCCGGGACAAGGTGGAGGCGGCGCTGATCGAGAAGCTCCTGGGCGACCTGGAAAAGGACACCGGCATCAAGGTGGCGGATTATTTGCCGATTCTGCAGGGACAGGTGAGCCTGGCCGTCCTCCCAAAGCCGGTCGGTTTGCTGGTCGCCGACCCTGAGAAGAATTCCGGCACCGCGATGGTGCTCGTCGTCGATGCCAAGGAGCAGTCGGACCTGCTCAAACAGCGTCTGAACGAGACCCGTCAAAAGCTCACCGAGGCAAAGAAGACGCTCAAGACGGAGAAGGTGCGCGATGTGGAATTCACCACGGTTATTTTGGACCCCAAGGAGTCCAAGCCGAAGGCCAAGGCGAAGTTCCCCGCTGACGCGACCACTCCGGCGGGCAAATCGGGAAAGCCAGGAGGCGCCAACAAGGACAAGGACAAGGACAAGGATAAGGATAAAGACGGGGACGAGGATGACGGGGACGACGATGACGACGCCAAAGGCGAACCGAAGAAGATCGAGCTGAGTTTTGGGCAGGTGGGGTCGGTGTTGGTGGTCACTGATTCGATCCAATCGATCGAAGCGGTGGTGGCGGGGTTGACCGGTGGCTCGATGGCTTCGCTTTCGGACAACGAGGATTACCGCGCCAGTTTGAATGCCGCCAACCTTCGTGAGGCGTACGCACACCTGTGGGTGAACTTCAGCGCAGTCTACAAGTCCATCGAAGCCGGTGCCGATCAGCTCAAGCCTCAGGCCAACGCCATGGGGATCGACCCGCGGAAGGCTCTCTCGGCATTGGGGCTTCAGGGATTGAAGTCGCTGACCGTGTCCGCGAGCCGCAATGCCGACGGGGAGTTTGCCGCCTTGAGTGTGGGAGTTCCCGAGTCGGGACGAACCGGACTTTTCAAGCTGCTGGCAGTCGAGGTGAAGGACGCCGCCCCGCCCGCGTTCGTACCGGCCGATGCCGTGAAATTCTCGCGCTGGCGGTTGGATGGGGCACGTCTCTGGGCCTCGTTGGAGTCCATGTTGCAGCAGGTGTCGCCGCAGCTCGGTGGGTTTCTCCAGATGTCGCTGGCGGCGTTGGGCAAGGACAAGGATCCGTCCTTCGACTTCCGCAAGAGCTTCATCTCGAATCTCGGCGACGACGTGATCAGTTATGAGAAGGCGCCCAAGGGCAATACTCTCGCGCAGTTGTCGAGTCCGCCTGCTGTAACGCTGCTGGGCACGGGCAACCCGGAACAATTGGCCGCCGGACTTCGTGCCGCGGCGGGATTGCTTCCCACCGGTGCCGAGGAGCCCAAGGTGCGGGAATTTAACGGCAAAAAGGTCTACGGCGTGAAGCTCACCGCTACCGGTCCCGGAGCCGCGGGCCTCCTTGAGTTCGCCGCAGGAAGCGGATTCGTGGTGCTGAGCGATCAGCCCGCCCTGCTCGAGGAATTCCTCCGCAGCGCCGAGGGCACCCCGAAATCCCTGCGAGATCTTCCCGGTCTGGCCGATGCCGCGAGCAAAGTGGGAGGCATGGGGCAGGGCATCTTCGGCTATGAAGATCAACGCGAGGTGGCCCGCGCCAAGTGGGAGGCGCTGCGCCAGGGAGACGTGACCAAGTTGGCGCCGCTCGGCACCCCGGCGAGTCAGGTGAAGTCGATGAAGGAGCTGTTTGATTTCAGCCTGCTCCCGCCGTTCGAGGCGGTATCGAAGTATTTTAATTTGATGGTCTATGGCGGACGCTGGGATTCCCAAGGGTTCAACCTGAAGGCGTATTCGCCATCGGTGAAGTAAGGCCCGAGCCGCAGCTTGGACCCCACCGGAGCCTAGGTGGGGCGGTGCTGCTGCGCCGCCGTAACCGTCCGTTCCGCGCGAGCGAGACGCAAAAGTGGTGGAGAACGGTTCCGATCCCTGGAGGCGAAGACGTGCTGCGGTTGCCTCCATTTGTCCGGGTGGCCACGACGGCGCTTCGCTGGTCGTGGTGAAGTAAGGCCCGAGCCGCAG
>JANXMD010000677.1 GCA_025354845.1 Verrucomicrobiota bacterium
CTGCGGCGTGACCGCTTCGATCATCGCCGGAATGTCCGCATCGAAGCCGCGAGCAGGCACCGTCACCAGCTTCGCGCCAAAAAGGGCCGTGACGATCGGGTACACCGCAAAGCAGTGCTGCGACACCACCACTTCCGCGCCTGGCGACAGCAGCGCATGACCGAGAAACTCGAGGATCTCGTTGGATCCGCTGCCGAGGATGAGGTGTTCCGGCGTGACCTGCAGATGCTCAGCAAGACGACGTTTGAGGCGAAAAGCGCTTCCGTCAGGATAGAGATGGAGGTGCTTCAGTACCCGCTCCATGGCCACCAACGCCTTGGGCGAGGGGCCGAGCGGATTCTCGTTGGAAGCCACCTTGATCACCGAGGCTGGGTCCAATCCCAGTTGGCGAGCGACCTCTTCGATCGGTTTTCCGGGAACGTAAACCGGTAGGGTCGCGAGATGCGAATTCAGCGTAACGGAACTCATCGACGGCGAAGATGCCGCGGGACAGGGTCGGGGTGAATGAAAATGAGGTTCCGGTAGAAATCAGAAGGCCACCGCGGAGACGCGGAGAATCGGAGAATCGGAATTCAAATACCGGTTCCCACCTGCCCGCAACGACGCCATCCTGCTTCCGATGCCGATCGTTCGCATCCTGGTGGATGGTTACAGCCTGCTGCACGAGTGGCCGGAGTTGGCCCCCGGGGCGACGCGGCATTCGGCGGCGGCGCGGGACGCCTTGATTCAAGTACTGACGCAATACCGCGATGCCACCCACACGCCGATCACAGTGTTCTTCGATGGACAGGGCGCGCCGCCCGGAACGCCGAAACCCCATTCGAACCCAGACCTGGAAGTGATCTACTCCGGCGCCGGGAAGACCGCCGACGACCTCATTGAGCGTGTGGCGTACCGATTGAGGGCGTGGGGCGAGGTGCTGGTGGTCTCAAACGACGGCGCCGAGCGCGATCTGGTGACCGGTTTCGGCGGACTCACGGCGGGTTGCGCGCTGTTCATCGCGCAAGTTCGGGGCGTCCTGCAGGAACTCGACGCCGATGTGAAGATCCACAACCGGAGCGAGGCGACGCGTTATCGAAGCAGCGGGCGCTAGTCCCGGTCCCTTCAGGCGCCGATCTGCTTGGAGTACACCTCGGGGCTGAGTAGTGCATCCACCTCGGCGGGTGCACTGAGGCGAACCTGAAAGAAGTGGCCGCTGGCGTACGGCTCGGAATTCACGAGGGCCGGATTGTCGGAGACCGCCTTGTTGGCCGTGATGATTTCACCGCTGACCGGCGAATAGATGTCGCTCGCGGTCTTGACCGACTCAACCACGGCGCAGGCTTCTCCGGCGGACACCTTGCGGCCCACGGCGGGCAATTCCACAAACACGATATCGGTCAACTCGTGCTGGGCGTGGTCGGTAATTCCGACGGTGGCGACATCGCCCGCGACGCGCACCCACTCGTGGGATTTGGCATAACGAAGGTCGGCGGGAACTTGCGAGCTCATGGTGGAATCAGTGTGCGAACGGCAGGTGCGGCGGGTCAATCAGGCTTTGCGAAAAAGCGGCTTCTTCACGATCTCGGCTGGAAACCGGCGTCCGCGGATCTCGATTTCGATCTGCGTTCCAGGCTCGGCAACGGTCGGCGGCACGTAGCCCATACCGATGCCCTGATTCAGCGAGGGACTCTGTGTGCCAGAGACTACCACGCCAGCCAGGGAACCGTTCACCCAGATCGGATAACCCGGCCGTGGCGGCGCCGCCTTGCCGATCATCCGGAAGGCGACCGACTTCT
>JANXMD010000686.1 GCA_025354845.1 Verrucomicrobiota bacterium
GCGATTGGACGTCACGGTCACCGCCTCCGGGGAGCGCTTTCACGACGGCGGCGTGGTGACGCGTCCGATCAATGCCGGCGGGGATCTCTACGATCTGAAGGCGGATCAAGACGGCTTCAATCACATCGACTCCCACACCTTCTCGCTCCGCGCGGCGTGGACCGCCGAGCAGGTCCGCGTGGTGGCAATCAGCACCCGCCGCGATTTTCGCCAGAGCCTCCAGGGCGACTTTGACTACGCAGAATATCAGCCCAATCCACTCCTGCCTCCCGGGTTCTTCGTTCCGATCCCGGTGCTCGCAGGCTACGCCGCGCCCAAGGTCGGCCAGTGGGCCCAGGAACTACGAATCGAATCCCCCGATCCGAAGGCAGCCCTGAAGTGGAATGCTGGCGGGTATTGGAGCGAGCACGTGCTCCGCAACGACTCCGGATACGTCTACGGATCGGCTGCGCAAGCGGCATTCGGACTTCCGTTCCCGGTCACCGGGTTGAAGGACCAGACTCTCGCTTCGCAACGCGACGTGAACTACGCGTTCTTTGGTCAGCTCACCTACACCGTGGTGGAGAACCTCGACGTCACCGCCGGCATCCGGTGGGAGCGGGACGAACGGCATCTCGACCGCGACCATCTCAATCCCCTAGCGCCCGCGCCGTTCAACAATATCGCGTTCAAAGCGGCCCGCGACTTCGACGGATTCCAGCCCAAGGCGGGCCTGGCCTATCATTTGAGCCCGGAGGCGACGCTCTGGTTCAGCGCCGCCGAAGCGTATCAGCCGGGTGGATTCAGCCCCTCGCAGGACAACCCGGCGACGCTCAACTACGCCAAATCCACCTCCGAGCACTACGAACTGGGACTGACCAGTCGCCTGCTCGAAGGAAAACTACGGGCCAGCCTCAGTGGCTTCCTGATTGAAACGAAGAACTATCAGGTCTATCGCGCGGTTTCCTTCACCGACTTCCGCGTGCTGAACGCTGATCGCGCCCGCACCTGGGGTGCAGAAGCCGAACTGCGCTGGGAGCCGGTCCAAGGACTCGAATTTGCCGCCGCCGCCGGATGGTCGCAGGCGGAGTTCCGCAATTTCAACGCACCGAATCCTTTGGGGGCCGGCACCGAGGATCTGGGCGGGCGCACCATCAACTTCGTTCCGCAATTCACCCTCGACGCTTCGGGGACCTACCGGTTTCCGGGAGGCTGGTTTGTGGCTGCTGGCGTGACCGCAGTCGGCGAGTACTGGTTCGACGAACGCAACACCGCCAAGCAATCGCCCTACGCGCTGGTTCGACTTCGGGCAGGCTGGGAGAAGGGCAACTTGGGTGTGGCAGCGTTTGCGCACAATCTCACGGACACCCACTACTACGCCAACGCCCTCGACCTCGGTCCCAGCCAGGGCTTCGTGGGCACCCCGGGAGATCCGCAGCTCTTCGGCATCGAGGTGACCGGCAGGTTCTGAGTCCGGTCCTTTCCCATCGCACTCACGTTGGCGAACTGTCGCCACGCAAAAGGTCGCACGGAGGCCCGCATCCAGCCGTCGCGTGCCTCCTCTGAAAATAGCCCCGGACTTGAGTCCTGGGGATTCAGACCGGGATAGGAACGAGTCCCAAAAAATGGACGGCAGGGCTAAACCAGCCTGCCGTCCCTCCGGGATTTCTCAATCCCGGGTGCATTGAACCCCAGGGCGAATTTCAGAACTCAAGCTCCGAGCCGAATTCCCGCCCGATCCGCTGGCACAACGGCCCTCCAATCCCTTCGGATTCTCCGCAGGATCCTTCTCAGAAGCGCGCATCGGGTCAGCTCCCCGAGAGGTCTGTGTTCTGTGTTCGAGGGGATCGAGACGGGGCAATCTGGTCGTCGGGATGGAACCGACGGCGCGCCTTGAGGTCACCCTTTTGGATCCGGAGGGTAAACCGGGCGCGGGCGCAACGGTTCAGACTTGGCCGAACATCCACTTCGGCGATTGGGGAGCCACAATCTTTGGGGAGTGTTACAACACTTCGGACTACCTCCAAAAGGCACGCTCAAGGCCAAATCGATGGGGGTCCGAGATTCCGATCGATTTCGCAGGCAACAGCAATTCCAACGGGTTGGCGGTCGTACCGAACGTTCGTGCCGACGTGAACCCATTCGCTGTCGAACACGCCGACTTCCAACAACCCGGCGTCGATGTTGGAGGCGGGGAGAAACGGCGCAAAAAAGAGTGACCTGGATCGGCGGTCAGACCAATCGCTTATTCATCCATCTGGAACCCCGCACCGCGTCGACGGTCGCCTACTACTAAGGTTTCGCGGAGCGTCCAAAGCCAATTCCCTATCCGTCGCGTCCGGCGAATTGCCGCAATCCCGTTGAAACAAACTCGGGAAACTCGTGTCATAGAGACCCAAGAGGTGACACTGCCCCAGGGTACCCTCCCGTTTCTCGCCTAAACCGGATCCCTTTCTCATCATGCTTGAACCTGTTTCCCCGGTCGCGACGGCGTCCACGTCCACGTCCACGTCCACG
>JANXMD010000730.1 GCA_025354845.1 Verrucomicrobiota bacterium
CAACAAGAGCAACTCGAACCCGAACCGATACCCGCCAAACCACTGCGCGGAGTGCAGGCTGAGCTCCCAGCAGATCAGCGGCGCCGCGGCGCAAACCCAGGGGACGGCCCCGGCCCGCGGACGCAGCCGCGAGAACAATCCCACCGCGAACAGTCCCAGCAACGGACCGTAGGTGTAGCCTGCGAGATCCAATACCAAGGTGATCACCGCCCCGCTGTTGAACCGCTTGAAGGCAACAATGGTGCCCAGCAACAACACGGCAAACCCGAGATGAACCGCCCGGCGCCAGTGCGTCTCCGTCTCGGCGTTCCGCCTCGATTCCGAACCGAATCCGAGGAAGTCGACGCAAAAGCTCGTGGTCAGAGTGGTGAGCACCGAGTCGGCGCTGTTGAAGGTCGCCGCGGTCAGGCCGATGACAAACACCACTGCCGCCAGCGTCCCAAGATGGTGCAACGCCAGGGAGGGAAAGAGCTGATCGGTCTGCGCCGGAATGGGCAGTCCCTTCGACTCCACGTACCGGAACAACAGCACCCCCAGAGCGAGGAAGGCGGCATTGACCAACACCATCACCACCGTGAACGCATACAGGTTTTTCCGAGCTTCCCCGAGCGAACGACAGCTCAGGTTCTTCTGCATCGCGTTTTGATCCAAGCCGGTCATCACCACTGCGATGCCCGCTCCGGAGAGGAATTGCTTCCAAAAATATTGCGGGCTCCGCCAGTCGGCAAACTGGAACACCTGGCTCAGCGGACTGTCCACGACGGCATGCCAGAGACCAGACACCCCGAGGGACATCTCGCGTGAAATGATGACGATCGACAACACGACTCCGAGCACCAAGAACGCGCTCTGAAAGGTGTCGGTCCACACCAGCGTCTTGATGCCCCCCTTCAGCGTGTAGACCAGGATGAGCCCGATGATCACCGACACCGTGAGCGCGAACGGGATGTTCAACGCATCAAAGACGAAAGACTGAAACACGTTCGCCGCGAGATAAAGTCTGGCCCCGGCACCGAGCAGACGAGAGAGGAGAAAAAAGGCGGATCCAGTCCGCTGCGCGCCGATCCCGAACCGCTGGCCCAGGTAGCTATAAATGCTGGTCAGCTGAAGCCGGTAATACAGCGGCAGCAGCAGTTCAGCGATGACCACGTAGCCCAACACGTAACCGAGCACCACCTGCAGATAGGTGCATCGCGAGGTTCCCACCTGGCCGGGAACCGAAATGTAAGTGACTCCGGAAAGCGAATCGCCAATGAGACCGAAGGCTACGGCGATCCATGGCGAATTGCGGTTCCCCAGAAAATAGCCAGCGGTGTCGGCGTGTCGGCTCGTCCAGGCGGCAATTCCAAGCAGCGCGACGAAGTACACCGCCACCGCCCCCAGAATCAGGAACGGGCTCATGCGGTGAACAGGGAGCCGTTCGGCAGCGCCGGCATTCGGGCCGGCAGACTGGCGCAGACACGCTCCACTGCGAGCTCGCCCCCTTCGCGGACCCACTCGCGCTGACGCACCAGGGCATCACACCATCCCAATGCGGAGTGGACGGCGTAGTGCATCAGCCCTTGGCGGAGGGGAATCCCGTAAACGGCGAGCACCACGCCGTAAACCAGCGGATGCCATCCCCGAGCACGGTCCGTTTCCACGGCAGCGAGGTAGCGCTGGACGACCCGCAGGTCGCTCAGCGGACGCATGCGGCTGAGCTGACGCCGCCCCACCCGCCAACTCGCCTCCGACAGTGTGGGCGCCTCGCCGGGACTCCATGAACGGTCGAGTGCGATCAACTCGCGCGCCTCGCCTCGCCTCGCGAACTCCCAACTCCTCAGCATCACTGGCCAGTCGCGCCCCACGATTACCTCGTCCGCATAGCCACCGAGCAGCGTCTCAAAGGCCTCCCAATTCGCCACCATCCGGAGTGCCGACACAAAGCGAGCCGAAGGAACCGCTGCGACGGGAAGGCATTGGACACCGCCGAGGTCCCGGATTTCCCGGAGCACCTCGCCGACATCACCCGCGCTGCTGACAGGGACATTCATTCGCTCCGGAAACGATACGGATGCCACCCTCGACGCGGCGAGCGCGATCTCTTCACGCTCCTGTTTCCTTTCTCAAACCGCCCGCGGCGGGGAATCGAGCAGTGAATTGAGCAATTCGCGACAGGGCTGCGGCGAATCAGCCAATCCGCGCGGGCTATCCATGCAAATTCGTATCAATTGCAACTTGGCACCGCTCCTGCGTCCCTCTGATTTCGTGGAAAGAGCATCGTCCATTGCACTGCGAGAAGACGTGTTACCCCTCCGTCCCGGCTCTCATGGCTGGGACACCCCTCCATCCTTCCACCTCAACCGCGTCCGGCGAACAGGCTTGACGTGTTCCTCATGAACCTGGCCCGGCGGCTTGTTCCACAGGCCGCCGGGTTTTCTCTTTTTTGTCCGATTTCCCGGAACCTTCTTCTGGGACTACCAAACTGAACCCCATGGGGCGGCATCGAAAGGTGCCGCCTCCTTCTTTTCGCGGAGCGTGCGCGATCAATGCAGGAAGGCCGTGATCAGGAAAACGGTGCCGAGCACACCGCAGGCGATACCCCCGAGCCAGAACCAGCGGCGTTCGGTCAAGACGGCGATCGCCGAAACGCCGATGGCCACCTGAAACAGAGTGACGCTACGCGCGAGCCGGGAATGAAGCTGCATGTGATGCTCGGAGCCTTCACCGAGCTTCTTCGCACTTTCCCCGAGCTCCTCTTCCTCCTTCTTGTATTCGGCCACCTTCTCGGCGTCCTTCGGATTGAGCGGCTTTCCGAGCGCGTTGAGCAGATCGATTTTCGAGCGGAGGACATTCTCCTTCACGCTTTTCGCCTGGAAGCGGTTCCATTCGTTCGAGGACTTCATCTGATCCAGCATGCCCTCGTTGGCGTAGTGGCCAGCGAGAAGCGACGCGATGGCCGCGAGCACCGCCAAGAGCGCCGTGCTGAGTGCCACCCCCATCACCCACCCCGGCTTTCCGTGGCCGTGCGCGTGTTCGTGGAGATCTTCGTGAACCTTCTCAATGGGGACTTCGGGGGCTTCCATGACGGCAGCTGAATGCCGGGATCCCACCGCAAAAGCAAGCCACTGCTGCGAACCCGTCGGAATTTCACCGACGCACTCAGTACCAGCGCAAGCGGAACCAGGGAAACACCACTTCCACCACGGTCACGGCGAGAAACACCATGCTGATCACGGCGTTCAATTTGAAGAAGGCGGCGTTCACCCAGCGGAGGTCCCGCTTTCGGGCGAGGAGATGCTCCGCCACCAGCAGGGCGAGAATGACGATGAGTCCGATCCAGTAGGCCAGTCGGAACCCGTTCAGTAGTCCGAAGAGCACCAGCAGCGCCCACATGAACAGGTGCGCCAGGAACGCCACTCCCAGCGCGTTGGCTGGACCCCAGCGCACCACCAACGAGTGCAGTCCATGGGTTCGGTCAAAGTCGTAGTCCTGCGTGGCATAGATGATGTCAAAGCCGACCAACCACAACACCACAGACGCTGCGAGCACCGACGGCACGAGGAGGCCGTGTCGAAAGGAGGCCAACCCGGTCACCACGCCATTCGTCGGAAGCCATTCCCAACGCCCGGTCACCGCTAGCCACGCTCCCACCGGCGCGATGGCCAGAGCGATTCCCAGCCAGACATGGGTGAAGTCGGTGAACCGTTTGGTCAGCGAATAGAAGCAGACGAAGAAGAGGGCAATTGGCGACAGGCCGAAACAGAGTGCGTTGAGCTGCCAGGACGCTCCGATCAACGCACCCGCCGCAAGCACGCACAGGAACCACGCGCTGGGCAGCGAGATTTCACCGGTGACCAAGTGTCGTCCTGCAGTCCGGGGATTGAGCGCATCCCATTGGCGATCGACAATGCGGTTGAAGGCCATCGCGCAGGTCCGCGCGCCCACCATCGCCACGAGAATCCAGAAAAAGGTCCCCCACCCCGGCCAGCCCCGCGTGTCGCGCGCCGCCACCACCATCGACGCCATCGCGAACGGCAGGGCGAAAATGGTGTGACTCAGCTTCACGAAGGAAGCCCATTTGGAAACGACCGAAAGCATCGGGGGCGTCACTCTGTCAGGTCCCACGGACAGCACCGAATAGAAACTGGTTTCGGGTGGCGTTCACTCCGGCTCGTCCTTCCAGCGCGCGGCCAGCGAGTGGGGCAATTCAAGATGATCCATCACCCGCGCCACCACCGTGTCCACCACCTGCTCGACGGTCAGCGGACGCGTGTAATACGAGGGATTGGCGGGGAGAATCCGGGCCCCTGCCAGGAGCAGGAGCTCAAAATTGCGGACATGTATCAGCGACAGGGGCGTCTCGCGCGGTACCAGCAGGAGCGTCCGCCGCTCCTTCAACATCACATCGGCGCAGCGAAGCAGCGAATCCGAGCTCAGGCCATGGGCAATTCGCCCCAAGGTTCCCATGCTGCAGGGGATCACCACCATCGCGTCTGGCGGATTGGAACCGCTGGCGAATGGCAGGTTCATCGAGCGCAGACTGTGTTGCTGCACGCCCTCCCGGAGTACCAAACCGCCGGGCAGCTCCTCCGCCAGCACCGCAGGGGCGTATTGGCTCAGAATGACATGGACTTCGTGGTGTGCTGGGTCGAGCTGATCCAACAGCCGCTGTGCGTAGAGAGAGCCGCTTGCGCCAGTGACGGCAACCAGGAGTCGCATGGCCGCACTATGCCCCGGTCCCGGAAAAATTCCAACCCACCCGCCCGAATGAAGCCTCGTTGCCCTCCGTCTATCCCCCACCTACGGTTTTCCCCATGGATCGATCCCTCCTCGCCTTCCTCCGCCGGTGCGCCGGCGCCTCGTTGCTGACCTTGGCCACCTCGGCCGCGCCGCTTTACCAGCAGGACTTCACCACGGCCGCTGCCGGATCCCAGCCGGAGGACCTCCTCGTGCTCGACGGGCAATTCACTGTGAAGGAAGAGGGCGGAAACCGCTTCCTGGAACTGCCCGGCGCGCCGTTGGAGAGCTACGGCTTTCTCTTCGGTCCCTCCAATCAAAGCGGAGTCGAGGTTTCGGCGCGAATCCTCGCCACCCGGCAAGGGCGCAAGTTTCCCACCTTTGCCGTCGGCTTGAACGGCGCGAGCGGCTATCGGCTGCAGGTCTCCCCCGCAAAAAAGGCGCTGGAGATCCTGAAGGGCGACACGGCGGCCGCCAGCGTCCCTTTTGATTGGAAGAGCGGCGAATGGACCGAACTCCGCCTGCACGTCCTCAAGACTCCCTCGGGTGGCTTTCGCGTGGAAGGCAAGGTCTGGGCTGCCGGAGCAACCGAGCCCGCGCAACCATTGATTTCCCTCGACGAAGCAACGCTTCAACCGGCCGGGAAAGCCGGGGCTTGGGGTATGCCGTTCGCCGGAACACCCATCCGATTCGACGACCTCAAAGTCACGCCCCTGCCCTGATCCGGCCGGCGCCAAGCCGGCGATGAACCCGGTTTTTGCGGGGTGGAATTCCCAGGTGATCCCTCCACTTGCCTGGACCTGAGGATGGGCTCATGGGTGACGGAAGTTCGTTGAAACTCATCTCGCCGGTGCGGGGTGATCCCTACGGAACCTTCCCAAAACCCTCCAGTCCATACGCACCATGCCTTCCATGCAGCAGCTAGATTTCACGGTTCACGGGGACGATCTCCAGTTCGTCGAGATCACCCTGGACCCCGCCGAGGCCGTCGTCGCCGAAGCTGGCGGGATGATGTACATGGACGACGGGATCACCATGGACGCCATTCTCGGCGATGGTTCGCCCTCCAGCCAGGGGGTGATGGGGGCCTTGATGAGCGCCGGACGCCGCATTCTGACTGGAGAATCGCTCTT
>JANXMD010000791.1 GCA_025354845.1 Verrucomicrobiota bacterium
TTCCCGTCGAGGAGTCGATCACGGCGCCCGCGGGCGACCCGCTTCCTAAACTGTAGACGACGGCCTGCCCGGCGTCCGGATCCACGGCGTGAAGCGTCTTCACAAACTCCTTCCCCTCCACTTGCGACAGACTGCCCGGCGCGTCGAACACCGGGGGGTGGTTGGGCGGGAGGACCACCGACACTCGAACCGGCGACGAGGTGGAAACCACTCCCAAAAGGTCCGTGGCACGCGCGGTGAACACGTAGTTGCCCGCCGTCAGTCCCGACACCGCCGTCTGGTACGGCGCTGCGTTGACCGTGCCGAGGAGCGCCTCGCCGCGATAGAATCCGACGTTGCGCACCGGAGAGGTGCCAGCGGTTAGTGAGGCGGTGATTCCAAACGACGCCAGGGTCACCGCGCTGAACCCGTCGGCGGGAACCGTGATCGACACTTTCGGAGCCACGTAGGCGTTCACCAGGAAGGGAACCTGAATCTGCGCGAACTGCTTCGGATTCCCGCTGTCGGTAACGACCACCGGAATGGTCACGGAACGAAGCCCATCCCCACGCGGCGGCGTCCACTGAAGCAGAGCCGAGGTGCCGTCGAGCGTATCGAGGGACGCGCCGGCTGGAGCGCCGGCACCCAAGGCGAAGGTGAGGGTCTGCCCGGCATCAGGATCGTGAGCGGTCAGCACCACATCGAATTCGCGGGTCTCGACACCGATCTGCTGGGGAACCGGATCGATTACCGGTGGTTGGTTCGCAGGCAGCGCGATCGTGATGTGGACGGGCGCTGAGGTGGCTCGCGCTCCTGCGGTATCGGTGGCAACGGCGTAGATCAAGTGATCGCCTAGGGGCACATTCGACCACCGGCTCGCGTAGGGCGAGTTGAACGAGGCGCCCAACCGGGTGATTTCTGAGATGAAGGCAACATTGGCGATCGACTGACCGTCGAAGGCGGACGCCGTCGCGGCAATCTGCAGGACAACCGGCGGTGCCGCCGTGAACCCGTCCACCGGTGTCGTCAGTTTGACCGACGGGACTCGATGTGGTTGGACCGCGATGGAGACTTGAACGGTATCGGACGACGGTGGGTTGCCGCTGTCGGTGCCGGTGACCAGCACCTTGAAGGTACGCCCCCCGGCTGAAAGAGGCGGTGTCCACAGAAATACGCCGGTTTCCGGATCGATCTGCGCCCCGTCTGGCCTCCCCTCCTCCAGCGAAAAGATCAACGGCACTGAGGTGTCGGTATCGTGTCCGCTGGCTTGGAAGGAGATCGTGTTCCCGGCAATGACGGATTGGCCATCGATTGTGTCCAGTCGCGGAATCTGATTCTGCAGAACACCTCCTAGATCAGTGGTGCCGCAGGGCTGAACGTGGAACGAGAAATCCCCCTGCCCCGCGATCAACAACACGTGTCCCTTGCCCGGTCCCGACGGCACCAGTGCCCGAAACGTTCCCTGCGAATCCGTAACCGCGGTAACGTAGCCTCGTCCGGCATAGTCCGTGAGATTGACCAGGGTTCCCGCCGGAACCGGCTTCCCGTTCAAATTCACCGTCCCCTGCACGAGTCCGAGCGGTCCACAGAGGTCAAGGGGGACGAAGAACGACTGTCCCGCCGTGACCTCAATGGGAATGGAGGTCGTGGACGCAAGGTAATCGGAGTCCGTAGCGAAAATGGCACTCCCGAATCCCACTCGCAGCGCGCCGGAAGCCGGGGGGAGGTTGGAAATGATGGTGGAATCCTGGGTGAGGGTGTTGGTGAGGATCCCGTCGGCACGAATCAAGATCGCGGTATTCGCGTTCAATGCCGAAATGGGTTTCCCATTATACATCAGGCGGACTTCCACAGCGCCGGATCCGAGTCGGAGCGTTCCCAGGTCGGTGGTCACTCCAGCCCGAATGGTGTAGGAAAAGGAACCCTGTCCATCGACGAGATACACCTGGCCGCTCCCCGTTCCGGCGGGCGCCAGAAACTTGAAGTGCCCGGTGGCATCGGTGGCACCGGTAGCCAGGGATCGTCCGTCCGGCGTGAGCAACGCCACCTGGCTTCCCTTGGGTGCAGGCGAGCCGTTCAATTCCACCATGCCGGTCAACACACCGAGGACTCCGCCCAGCGGAATCGTAACCGCTGGATTCGTTCCCGGTTGGAGAATCAAGCCAATGGGTTGAACGAGGTCCAAGACCCCGGGCTCGAATGCCACTGCGCCGTAGCCGACCCGCATCGTGGCCGATTGCGCGGCAAGATTTCCGAGCTGCACGGTTCCTTGCGCAAAATCAACAATTCGACCGAAGACGTCCGTCACGCTCAGAGCCACCGAACCGGCGGCGTTGAGCTCCGAAACCGGACGTCCGAGGTAGGAAAGATCGAGTCTCAGGCTGGCCGAGGTCAGCGCCAGGAATCCGACATCCAGAAAATCGCCGGCTTCGGCCGTATAGGAAAAGGCGCCCTGGCCCGGAACCAGTAGGACTTGGCCCGTTCCATCTCCTGGAGGGACGAAGGCTCGGAACAATCCCTTGTCATCGGTGCGGGCACCGATCCAAGGGTTACCCAGAGCATCCGACAAGGTCACCAATCGGAACGCAGGGGGCACGCCCCCGTTTAAGGTCACCTTGCCCTGGACCAGCGACAACGCGGACGTCAGGTCGTAGTCCAAGCGCGTCGTCTGATTGGTTTTCAGGGTCACCATGCGCGGCGGCACCAACTCGCGACCGTCCCCGGCCGTGCTGCCGCGGTAGTATACATGAACCACGGTGTTGGTGACTGGAAGACGGTTGAGTGTCGTCACGCTCTCCGACACGGTTGCGTTCAGGACGCCATCCGCGACCACTTGAATGCTCCCGGCCGCCAACCAAGTGCTCCAAGGCAGAGGTTCCAGCCCGGTAAGGCCCCACTTCAGTCCAATTTCGAGAGTTCCCGAAGTCAGGTTGATGTCGGACTGAGCACTGAGGGAGAATGCCCAAAAGAGGACGGCTACGAGGCACCCCAGAATTCTGCCGACGGCGTCCACGGGGCTCCAACGACGGATCCCCCCATCCCTAAGAAACCCATAGCATCGTTGGAACACCCGATCTGGCATACCCCGGATCACAACAGAAAGTGGGTCAACAGACAAGACCCTACTTTATATGGTGGTCCGGGACTCCCTAAGGATTCGCCACGGGCTCCCAAATCGGACGCTTCCAGATCGGCACCACCCGCTTCATTTCATCCAGGATCCAGCCGCAGGCCGCGAGCGCCTCGGCCCGATGAGAGGACACCACCCGAATCCACACCGACGCCTCTCCGGCCCGCACCAGGCCGGTCCGATGGACGACATCGACCGACTCCAACGGCCACCTTTCCTCCGCCTGAACCAGCAGGCGTTCGAACTGCCGGATCGCCATTGCCGGAAACGCCTCGTACTCCAGCGCGACCAACGGGCGTTCCGCCTCTCGATTTCGAACGCACCCGGTGAAGCACACCACCGCACCGGCGGTCGCCGAGACACTCCGTCCGGCGGTGAGAGCCGGTTCATCAATGGGGTCCGCGGTTAGGAGGATCGATCGCTTCACGGGAAAACTCCTGGATTGAGTGCCACGCCACCGTTTCAGCCGCCCTGAACCGGCGGAAACAGGGACACCTCGTCGCCCGGCTGCAACACCTGTTCGGGGAACGCGTACTCCACGCCGACGGCGACCAACGCGCAGGGACGCATGGGCGCGAGGTCGGGATGGCGGAGGGACACCGCATCGAGCAAGTCCGACACCGTACCGCCCGGGACGACTTCGAAATCGCCCCCATGGATCCCCGCCAACTCGCGAAAGTACGACCAGAACTGGACGGTGATCGTCATCGATTCACGATTCATTTGGCTGCATCCGGCGCGTACACCTCGCGCTTCAAGACACCGACAAACGGCAAATTCCGATACTTCTCGGCGTAGTCGAGCCCGTACCCCACTACAAAGAGGTGGGGCACCACGAAGCCGACGTAGTCCGCTTCAAATCCACCCGTCGGACGGCTCGTGGGTTTGTCCAGAAGCACACAGGTCCGCAGCGTGGCGGCCCCGAGTGAGTTCAGCTCCTGCGTTACGGCGGTGAGCGTCTTGCCGGTATCCAGAATGTCATCGATCACCAGCACATGGCGTCCTCGGACATCGAGTTTCAGGCGTTTGGTGTAGGTAAGCTCGCCCGAGCTCGTGCCCGAGCGATAGCTGCTCACCCCCATGAGATCGAGCGTGAGTGGGAACTCCATCCGACGCATCAGGTCGGCCAGAAACGCCACCGTCCCGTTCAGCAGCGCCACCATGACCAACTCCTTTCCGCGGTAGTCTGCGGAAACCGCGGCCGCCAACTCGTCCACGCGACGTTGAATCCGCTTTTCCGGAATGAGGACATGGGCGATGTCACGACGGTGTCCGGCCGGAACCGTGGCACGGCTCAACCGCACGTGGGGTGCTGGAGAAAGAGAAGCACGGGGAGGCAGTGGGCTGGCCATGGGAGGGGAGACGCCGGGGTTGAAGCGTCCTGGGAATTCGACGCCGGTTTCGCGATCTCGGTCAATGCCGCAATCGAATTCCCGTTGAAAATGCAGCCCGGTCGGCAGGGGTCAGATGTGCTTCGAATCGTCGTGATCCTTCGCCGCGTAACCCGTCTCCTGGCGCTTGAAGTTCACTTCGTTCTTTTTCACGTACGCGGAAAAGACGTCGTCGGCGCTCATCCCGAGCACCTGCGCCATCGAGATCAGGAAATGCAGCAGATCCACCACTTCCACGCGGGCATTCTGCTCGTCGAACTTCTGATATTTCGCCCACCACTTCCACGGGACGCTGTCGGTGAGTTCGGCCATCTCCTGCGACATGGCGCGGCAGTAGTTGAGGATCCACTTCGTCTTTTCCGCCTCGTCCATCTGATCGGTGAAGACCCCGATGCGCTCGTTGAGCGCCTTCTGCATCCGGAAAAGTTCGCGAAACTGGTCAGGCGTGTTCATGGAGCAAGGGTGGCCGGGCTGCGCTGGTTGAAGGAAGCAGAATTCGGCTTCGATTGCATCCGCGCCTGTTATGATCGGTTGTCGAATACTCCCCCAAATCGGGCGGCCCAAGAGTTCACTGGACACCGCACGGACTTTTCGAGTTCCTATTGCCCGAATCGGGCTGACCCGAGGCACTGCGGCGACCCACGCATTCTCGGATCACCCGATTTTCTTATTCCTCCATGAAATCGAAACAACTCCCACTTCTCATCGCGGGAACCCTCCTGTCCCTCGGGCAGCTGGCCGCGGCGACCAACAGCCTTCCGGCATCCTTCGCGCTGCCGCTGGGCTCCTCCAGCAGTCGCGGCTTCCTCGTTCGCACGGCACAGGCGCCGGAAACGGCAACCGTCGGCAACAGCCTCCTCCGTGCCATCAAGCAGGTGGACGGCACGCTCACCGACGCCACTGGGGCGTTGATTCCCAACGAGGCCATCCCTGGGACCGGCGCGGACGGCAGCTACGTTGCCGACGTCATCAATTTCGAAGTGGAGGCCAATCCCTTCGATATCACCGACACGGATGGGAACGTCGTCTTCACCTTCAACCCCGGTCCCTTCCCCGGCATTCCGGGAACCGGCGCCCAATTGCTGAACTTCACCACCGAAGCGGTGGCGTTTCTCCAGCTTCCCGTCGGAGTGACCACGT
>JANXMD010000074.1 GCA_025354845.1 Verrucomicrobiota bacterium
CAAAGGGGATCTCCGCGGTGCGGTCTTCGTTGGGCTTCCAGTTGGCGAGCTCGCGGATGTTTTTCTCCTGCACTTTGAGGCCGTCGCAATTGCGGAGGACGGACTCCAGCACCAGCCGGATCGACACCGGAAGGCGGGAAATGGGGCCGATGCCAGCCGCTTCCAGCGCGGGAAGCGAGTAGAACTGGCCCTGGCGGCCATTGCCGAGATCGAAGGATTGGAGGGTGCCGAAAAGGCTGTGCGGCGTGCTCATGTCTTTGCTTGGGCGTGGAGGAAACGACGGAATGAACCGAAATCTGGCGGTAAAGGTGGGGTTTACCGAAAACAGCGTCAAGAAAGCGGCGGAATCCTTTTGAACAGTGGGCGGTCCCCGGCGTCTGGGTCCTCGCAGCGGGTGTAACGGCCCGAGGGGCGGGGGAGTCTAGCTTCCCGGGGGACGACCTTGCTCCGGCGTTACCGGTGCGGCAGTTTGAACGGACGTCGATGACGCGGGCCTGGCCTAAAACGCCTCAAATGCAATGGCGCGAATGCTGGCGATCACCCCTGGTGGTCGCCTTGCTGTGCTCCATTCTGCTGCATTTGCAGGTGCTCTTCCTCAGCCTGCTCCTTCCTGAGCTTCTGCGGCGGGGCTGGATTCCGGAGTGGATGAAGCCCGTCGCCGAGGCGGTGCAGCAACGCCTTCCCAAGCCCGATCCGAAGCGAGCCGAGGCCCCCAAAGAGCAGGATATCGAGATTCCGCTCCAATTCATTGAGGTGGATCCCGCCCTGGCGGTCGCCGACGCGCCCAAACAGGCGGCGTTCACTTCCACGGCCAATACTCTCGCGGCGAATCCCAATCCCCCGAAGCAGCCAACCGCCAAACCGGTGCCCAAGGTCGACGGTCGACGCGAGGACACGCGCAAGACCTTCGACACCACCCGTCCGGTCCAGAAGCCGCAGCCCAGCGTGCCCGAGGTGAAGCAGGAGCAGCCGGAACAACCGGAGGTCAAGCCCCAGCCCAAGGGCGGCAAGCCAGCCGGGGAAGTGGCGCAGGCCAAGGCCGTCCCCCAGGCGCAGGTGGCGCAGGACCAGGAGCAGGAGGCTCGTGAGGCCAAGATGCCCGCCCCCAAGAAGTACAAGAGTCTCGCGCAGGCTCGCGCGGAGAAGGGGATCGTGGTTGGCGAGCGGATGAAGCAGGAGGGCGGCGTGCCCAGGATCAATGCGGAGGCGTCCTTCGACGTGAAGGCAACGCAGTTCGGCGAATACTCCAGCCGGCTCACCGCCGCGGTTCAGGCCCGCTGGTATTATCTTTTGGATGAACAGCGCTTCGCCCTCGAGCGCACCGGCAAGGTGGTGGTGACCTTCCGACTTCATCCCGATGGCACCGTGAGCGACATTCACACCCGCACCTCGAGCGTGGGTGAAATCCAGTCCACTTGGTGTGAGTTGGCCATTGAGCAGCCCGCGCCGTACGGCCGCTGGCCGTCGCAGCTTTTGCATGAAATCGGAGCCGACCCGATCACCGTGACCTTCACCTTCAACTACTTTAATTGACCGATGCTTGAATCCATTCGCGACGCCGGCCCCTTCATGTGGCTGCTGGTGACCCTCTCCGTGGTCTCCCTCACCTTCATTCTCGACCGCGCTTGGGCGTTGCGTCGCGCCCGAGTGCTGCCTTCGGTGCTGACCGAGGCGATCGCCGATCGCGGCCCCTCGGAGCTACGCATCCTCGCCCGCACTTCCGACTCGCCCTTAGGCCGGTTGGTGGGCGCGGTGGTGGATCATCTCGCCTGGCCCAAGGTCGAGAACGCCGGCGCCCTGGAGGTCCGCGCGCGACAGGAGGTCACCCGCATGGAACGCGGCCTGGTGGTGCTGGAGATCATCGTTGGCATCGCGCCACTGCTCGGGCTCGTGGGCACGCTGTACGGAATCATCCCACTGTTCGGCGACTTCGGCAAAGCGGTGTCGGGCGACAACACCCTCCTCGCCAAGGGCATTGCCGCCGCGCTGAACAAAACGCTCGCTGGTCTGATGGTGGCGATTCCGTCGCTGGTGGCGTGGAGTTACTTCAACAAGAAGGTGGAGTCGCTGGCGGTGGAGTTGGAGGGCACCTGCGACGGATTGCTGCGTCGGCTGTACCTCGGCACCCCGGACGATTCGGACGCCGCCCGTCGTGCAGGGTCGGAGGGACCGAATCCATGAAGTTCTATCCCCGCCGCCGGAAGACCGCGCCGGCGATCATCATCATTTCGCTGATCGATGTGCTGATCGTGATGCTGGTGTTCCTGTTGGTCTCGACGACCTTCAAGAACCAGCCGTCGGTGAAGCTCACCCTGCCGGAGACCGCCGAGGCGCCAAAGCCGGGGGCGTCGAACGAGAAGCCGCCGATGATCG
>JANXMD010000091.1 GCA_025354845.1 Verrucomicrobiota bacterium
GGTCGGGCCGCGTTCCAGGGGCAGTCCGGTGAGGTTCCCTGGAACGGGTGGTTTGCCCGCCTCGTGCCGTTGATTCTCACCGCGGCGGCCGTGCAGGTGCTCACCCAGTTCGACAATGTGTTCCTCCAAGGACTCATTCCCAAGGACCGGATCGACAGCTTCCGGCTCGGCGAGCGCTATTCGCCGGCAGCGCAAATCGGGTTTGCGTTGACGCAGTTCACCGTTCCCCTGGCGCTGGTGATGTTCCCGCGCATCGCTCGTAGTGCGGCCCTCTCGGAGTCCACCGACGCGGTGAAAATAGCCTTCCTGAGCACCTTGGTCCTCGGAACCCTTGCCGCCCTCGGGTGCACCTTGATCCCGGGACTACCGGTCCGGGTCTTGTTCTCCAAGGTGGACCTCCGCATCGCGACGCCGCTGGTCCCCTGGTTCGCCTGGGCCATGCTGCTGTTCACGCTCTCCAATGTGCTGCTGAGCAATCTCATCGCGCAGGCGAAATTCCGTGTGGTGCCGTGGATGCTGGCCATTGCGGCGATTTACGTGATCACCCTCTGGAGTCTGCGTGCGCATCTGCTGGCGATTCCACCGGCCGATGCCTGCCGTCTCGTCGTGCAGGTGATCGGCGGATGCAATGCGGCGCTTCTGGCGGTGTCCGCCTGGCTGACCTGGGGTGGAGGCGGGACTAGAATACTCGCGCCCAAAGCACCTTGAGGTAGCGACTCTCGGGGCAGTTCGACATCACGGGATGGTCGGCCCCGGCGCCGGTGCGATCGAGGAACTGGAGTTTTCGACCGACGCGGTGCGCGCTGCGAATCACCAGTCGCTCAAAATCCTCAGCACTGAGCTGACCCGAGCAGGAGCAAGTGACAAGAAGTCCTGCGGGCTCGGTGATCACGATGCCGAGGCTGTTGAGATCCTCATACTTGGCAATGCCTTCGGCGTGATCCTCTTCTTCGCGTCCCTCGATGAGCTTCGGCGGGTCGAGCACCACCACGCCGAAGCGTTTGCCGTCCTTCCGCATCTGGCGAGCGTAGGCGTAGGCGTCGCAATGGACCCATTCCACGCGGGCTTGATTGAGATTCGCATTCCGCTTCGCCGCCGCGATGGCCGCTTCGTCGAGATCCACGCCAGTGACTTCGGTGGCGCCACCGAGCTGCTTAGCGGTGATGGCGAACCCACCTGAATAGCAGCAGAGATCGAGCACGCTCTTGCCACGAACCCACTGGCCGAGACGGCGGCGATTCTCCCGCTGATCGCAGAAGAAGCCGGTTTTGTGGCCGGTCTCGAAGTTCACCTCGTAGCGAATTCCGTGCTCGCGGATCTTGGTGGACGCCACCC
>JANXMD010000111.1 GCA_025354845.1 Verrucomicrobiota bacterium
TCGGTGCTGCGTCACATGGATGATTTCGCGGCCGGAATCCTGGATTCGCGCCACATCGTGTTTCACGTCACCGGGACGCTGTTGTTCCTCTTTTTCACCGTGCGGGTGGTGGAGAGCCGCCGTTGGAAATGAACGGGACACCGACCCACCCACGCCATGCCTTCGCAGTCTCCCAGTTTTGTTCCCGGCCGGAAGTGGCGCGTTGGATTCTCCGTGCTCCTATCCGTGATCGCCGCGATCGCCGTGGTGGGCATGGTCAACTACCTCGCGGTCACCCGGAAGGTGTGGCGTTTTGACCTGACCCGCGGTCAGTCGATTCAGCTCTCCCCGCTGACCCTCGGAACGCTCTCCACGTTGACCAACGACGTCCACGTGTCGGTCCTCTTCAACCAGGGCGCGGCGCTCTTTCCGCATGTCGATTCGCTCCTGCGCGAATACGAGGGCCGGTCGCCACACATCGTGGTGCAGCGAATTGATCCGGAGCGGAATCCCAGCCTGGCGCGGTTGAAAAAGGGTGAATTCAAGCTCGGCGCCAAAGGGGGCAACGTCGTGGTGTTCGAGTCGGGCGGGCGGATGCGCATCGTTCCCGAGGAGGATCTGTCGATCTACAATCCGGAGGATATTCAGGCGCTGGTGAATGGGGGTCACAACGAGATCCGACGCGCCGCATTTACGGGCGAGGTTCGGTTCACGTCCGCCATTGCCGCCTTGTTGGACGGCACTCGTCAGCACGCCATTTACTTGGTGGGACATGGCGAGGCGCCCTGGGACTGGGAAACCACAGGGGCGGGGTATGCCGAGTTTGACCGGCTGTTGCGTGGTGAAAAGAACCTGCTGGTGGAGGGTTGGAATCTTGCCACGAACGACCTCCCGGCCGACACCCAACTCGTGGTGATCGCCGGCCCACGCGCGACTTTTTTACCGGTGGAATTGGGACGCATCGAATCCTTTCTGCAGCGCGGCGGGCGCTTGCTGGTGGCGATGAGTTACGAGGCGGTGCAGCTGCAGACCGGACTCGAGGATCTACTACTGCGCTGGGCAGTGGCCTGTCCACCCCGCATCGCCGCCGAGGGAAACAAGGACCTGGTCCGGGCGGGCTTTGATGTCATTTCCAAGAGCCTGGGAGCCCACCCGCTGATGGCGCCGCTGCGGCGTGATGGTGCGACCGTCTATTTCCCCTTTCCGCGGGTGATCGTTCCGATGCCACCCCAATCCCTCCCGGCGGGCGCGGCACGGGCCGAAGTGCTGGTCACCACGAGCGAGCAGGGGTTCACGCGGTCAGAGATTCGCAATGGCAGCCCGGCATTCAGTCCGGAAGCGGGGGACCGCAAGGATCAAGTGATTCCGGTGGCGGTCGCTGCGGAGAAGGGCGGCGTTTCGGGAGTGGCGGCAGGCCGTGGTGCGGCGCGATTGGTGGTTCTCGGGGATTCCATGCTGCTCACCAACGGCGTCCTCGACAGCGATGCGAATCGCGATTTCGCGGGCCTCTGTGTGAGCTGGCTTTTGGACCGGCAGCAGTCCCTGGCCATTGGGCCGCGTGCGTTGAAGGAGTGGCGCTTGAGTCTGTCGCACCGGCAGGTGAATCTCATCCAGTGGAGTCTCCTCGGGGCGCTTCCCGGAAGCGTGCTGCTCCTGGGCCTCCTGGTGTGGAGTCGTCGTCGCGCCTGAATCTGAATCCACGTCACGTCACGTCGCGACCCGCATGAATCCACGATCCACCTGGCTGCTGGTTCTCACCGCCCTCGGACTGGGGGGCTACCTGTTCCTCAGTGAGCGTACCCCTGCCGTGCGCGTCGACGGCCTTTCCGGTCCCCGCGTGCCGTTTGCGTTGGTGCCTGCGTCGCAGGTTACCGCCTTTGAGATTCTCCGGAGCAACACGGTAGTGCGCCTCGAGCGGGAGGGCGACAACTGGCGACTCCGCCTGCCGATCGCGGACCTGGCGGACCGGGGAACAGTGGAGTCCTTTCTCCGGAATCTCGGTCGCCTCAAGCCGAAGAACTC
>JANXMD010000130.1 GCA_025354845.1 Verrucomicrobiota bacterium
GGAACCGCCAGCGGCAACAATTCGATGCCACCGGCAACATCGTACACTTCTCCATTGAGGGTGAATTGCGGGACGTCCCAGGATCAGCAGGAAACGTCCGCCTTTTCGAGTCGACCCGGACGTTCGATGCACTGAACCGCCCTGTTCAGGAATCCACAGCCCACTTCACAGTTTCCGATGGTCAGCCCGTCGGCTCAGGTGTGGCGACGGCTCGACGGTCCTACACAGCTGCGTCCCAGGTGGATACCTACACCGACGCAAACAATCACTCGCTTCACTTTAGTTACGACACGGCGAACCGGCCATCCACCGCAACCAATGCACGAGGCGATTCGGTGACCCAACTCTACGACGGAGCCGGCAACTTGGTGGCGTCGGTAGGGAAGGAAAGATCGGATCTTGGCGGGCCAGATCGCACCTACAGGATGCAGCGGGTACTCGACGGCTTGGATCGGTTGATCAGATCGATCGATAACGCAGGAAACGTCGTCGACTATCACTACGACTCCCGCGGAAACCGAATTGCCGTCTTGGATTCAAAGCGAGCCACGGCTACGTCCGCCGGCAATCAGAGTCGATTCCGCTTCGATGGGCTGAATCGATTGATCAACGTGATTCACGAATTGACCGACACGGGAAGTGGTGGCGGGGCGATTGCTGGGCAGATCGAGCTCAAGTCCGAATGGGACAAGGACTCACGGCTGATCGCTGAAACCGATGGGCGCGGAAACGTGACCCGCTACGAGTACGATTCTTTGGGCCGCCGCATTCGTACTATTTACGCAAGTGGTGTCGTCTCCAGCGCCGCGTATGACGCGCACGGACACGCACTGGTCCTCCGCGACCCCAACGGCACGGAGATCCGTCAGCAATTCGATGCGCTGGATCGAGTCATCCGAAAGGATATTCTGCCGGGTTCGGGAGTAGCCAGCGATACCACATTCGAATTATGGACCTACGACGGACTTTCTCGCGTCGTTGCTGCATCCAACGACTCGGCTCAGGTTTCACTCGGATTTGATTCCCTGGGAAATCTCATCAGCGACTCCATCGGAGGAAAGGTCGCCCGTCAGATCCATGATCCGATGGGAAACCCGATTCAGACAACCTATCCGGGAGGGCGACGACTCACTGCGCAATTCGACACAATCGACCAAGTGAAATTGCTTGAGGACGCAACCGAGGCAAAGCATTGGACGATTGCCAGCGTCGACTACGACGGAACCGGCCGGATTGGTAGGCTGCGTTTCGGGAACGGCACCGAATCGGATGTGGCTTATGATGAACTCAAGCGAGTGATTCGATCCACACACTCTCTGACTCCTGGTGCCATCTTCGACGATCGAGAATTTGGTTGGGACCCGAATTCCAATAAGCAAACGGAACGGGATCGCCTCTCCGGTGGCCCTGCGCGGACATTTGCCTACGACTCGATGAATCGGATTCGCGAAGTTTCGTTGCCAGGTGGTGCCGTTCATACCTACCGCTTTGATAGTGCGGGCAATCGCGAGGCGATAAACGGTGGAGACGATCAGGGCACTTATTCCGTCGGGAATCCGGGGTCCCCGGACTCGGCGATGAACCAATACACGAGCACCCCCTTTGATCAGCGCCATTACGACAACAACGGAAATCTGCTTCGATCGACCACGCAGGAGAAATCCCATGATTTCGCCTTTGATTACCTGAATCGATTGGTCCGACAAACCATTGATGGTGTGGTATATCAGTATCTTTATGATCCGCTGGGTCGACGGATTGCTAAGGTTTCTGGCGCTTCAAGCACTGAGACTACCCGATTCTATTACCACGGACTTCAATTACTGGAGGAGCAAGACGGTTCGGGAGCAACTCGGGGTACCTTTGTCTTTGGATCCAGATTCAATCAGGTCCTGAGTTACCAGAGAGACGGCGCCAATTATTGGCTTCACTCGGACGATCTTCTGAGCACGAGGCGTGTCACCGATTCAACCGGCCTCGTCGTGGAGGCCTACGACTACGATGAATTTGGAGGCCCTACGATTTCTGATGCAACCGGTAAGGTTCTGGGCGCCTCTGCCGTTGGCAATCAGTGGCTGTTCACGGGATACCGATTCGATTCCGAAACGGGATTCTATTTCGCTCAGAATCGCTATTACGACCCGCGGACTGGCCGCTTCATCACCAGGGATCCGGCGGGATCCTGGTATGATCCGAGCGCGGTCGGCAACGCGTTCCTGTACGTGGGCAACAATCCCGCCACCCTCGTGGACCCTCTAGGGCTGGCCGCGAAATCGTACGGAGTGGACCCAGCTGACGTCGTCGCCTGGGGCTCGAAGGCGGGTTCAGCAGCGTCTGGTCAAGCATCCAAAGTTGCCCTCGCAGCCGCAGGAACGATCGGCGACGCATTGGAAAAGGACATTTTCAGGATGTTTGACCGCCTTGTGGCGTCTGGGATGGATGGCGAGGAGGCCGTCGCCGCGGTGAACACCGCCTACTCCAAGGGACTCCGGGGGTCGATCTTCAAATCGGTGCAGGACCGCGTTGCATTCCTAGACCGAAAAGCAGCGGCGCTGGATAAGCTCGGTAAAGGTCTCGCCGCATTCGGGGCTGCATACAAGAGCTGGGATACCCACTCCAAGAACTGTGATGATACCGCACTTTCAGTCAATGACGCGGCATCCGCCGGTCTCACTGCCTATCTGATCACTGCGGCAGGTACCACGGTTCCTCTGCTTCCCGTTGCCGATGCCATTTCGGGCGGTGTTGCGACACAAGTCGTTGGAAATGGTGTTCGAACCCCCGGGACGTTGTTGGCCTTAGCGACTTCGCGTGTCAACGGTCGCGATGCCGATCTCATTAAGAAGACATACACCGAAACTTGGAGTGGAAAAGCGCTGTGGAGGGCCGGTGAAGCCTTTGCGAATTCGAGTGCGGGAAATTGGACATCCGACAAGATTGCAGGTTTCGGCTCATGGGTCGGATCGTTTTTTGGGGGCTCTTCCAAATGATCACCCAACGCCCCATTCATGGTCGAATTGGCGGCGGGATCCGTATCTGTGCCTGGATTGTTTTCCTCTTTGGACTGACTGCGTTCCATTCAGTGTTGGTTGCCCAGTCGAGTGTATCGGGCAAACCCTGCAACGGCCAGTTTCGCTACATCATCGTGGACCCCAAGACCGGCCAAATTATCACGAGCGGCTGGACGACCGACAAGGGCACGATTCCTGACGGGGTCGTTGTCCCCCCAAATCGAAACCTGACGATGTCGGTTGCCAGCGGCGCAAATGGCACGAGCGGCAGCACAACGTTCACGACCGGCGACAACGGCACGGTGAAGGACATTCCCCCCATCCAGGTCGGCACCGACATTTCGCCGGATTCCGATGGCGACGGGGTATCGGATTTCATTGAAATGATTTATGGGACCGATCCCCATAACCCTTCGACGTACGGCAATGGAATTAGGGATGGCGAGGTCGTCAGGACACCACCGCCGCCGGGAACACCGGGCGGTGGCCCCGGCGGTTCCGGTACGCCGGGAAGCCCGGGCAATCCTGGAATTCCGGGATTCCCGACCGGTGGTCCCCCGGGATTGGTGAGCAGCGTGACCCTGTCCGGGATCTGCGTCGATGTATGCGCCTTCAACGACATCGTCGGACTCGCCTGCCTCGATCGCGGGGCGGCGGTGTTCAACGTGTTCAATGGACTTGCCCCGCGTCAGCTGGCGCTCGTCGACACCCCCGGTGAGGCGCGCGCCGTAGCCTGTGCCGGTAGTGATCTCGCAGTGGCCGATGGTCCCGCAGGCTTGGCAATCATCGACCTGCGCGATCTGGCCGCGATCAAGATCCGGGCCCAGATACCCTTGGGGAGCTATGCGGAGTCGGTGGCCTCTGCAGGAGGGGTCGCCTACGTCGGACTCCGAAATGGTCAGTTGGTGGTCGTGGATCTGGCTTCGGCAACGGAACTCCAACGCCTCAATCTCGGCTCTGAAGTCTTCGATGTTTTTGCCTCGGGTGATTTTCTCTGGGCGGTCGCAGGGAACGCTCTCGTTGCGCTTTCCCGCTTCGATGGCTTCCTAAGTCAGGTCGGTTCCGTCGCTCTGGCCCAGATCGGCCCGGATCCCCTTTCCGGACGCAAACGAGTGTTTGTTGGCGGAGGATGGGCCCAGGTCACTTGCATGAACGGATTCGACAACGTGGACGTCAGCAACCCGTCTTCCATGGTCCGCGTCGGAAAAGCGGTGGCAGCCGGGGGACCCGGCTCCTTTAAGCACATCGTGTCCAATGGTTCGGGTCTGGGACTCGCCTGCGTCGGAGTGAATCCGCGGGCGGACGGGACTCACGATGTTTATCTCTACAACGAATCGGTCCCTTCCAATGTCACCGATCTCATCACCGTCTTGCGAACCCCGGGCATTGCCTACGCCAACGTGATCTACAACGGCCTGGATTACGTCGCGGACGGCGAGCGCGGATTGCAGGTCTTTCGGTACCGCGAAACCGATCGCAAAGGAGTTGCTCCCACCATTTCACTCGCCACCAGTCGACCCAGCGGAATCGCAGAGGAAGGAAAACTGCTGCGGGTCACGGCCAACGCCGCCGATGACGTACAGGTTCGTAACGTGGAATTCTACCTCGACGGCCAGTTGATCGCGACCGATGGCAACTTCCCCTTTGAAGTTCTCCTGACAACTCCGAGAGCCAGCGCTGCAAAAAACTCCATGACGGTGCGGGCGCGTGCCTTGGATACGGGCGGCAATTTTACCTGGAGTGATCCGGTAACCCTCACCCTCGGGCCCGACTCGACTTCGCCTCAACTGGTGCGAACCCGTCCGATCGCGAATTCCATTCAAGGCAATCTCAAGACCGTCATCGCCTATTTTTCCGAGCCGCTTCAGCCCAACTCCGTGACCCCCGATCGGTTCCAACTGGTTAGCGCAGGTCCGGATGGCTTGCTTGGTACTGCAGACGACGTGGTCGCCACGGGTGGATCCCTCACCTATCAGGAGACGCTCAAAGGCGCAGTCTGGACCTTCCCCAACCCGTTGCCCTCAGGACTGTGGCAAGGGATCATCTCGCCGGCGATTACCGACCTCGCCGGCAATCGACTCGCCAACCCTGTGCGATTCAGTTTCCGACTGTTTGATCGCCCGGACAGCGACGGGGACGGCGTGCCTGACGATCTGGAGGTCGCCCTTGGCTTGGATCCGAATAACCCTGACAGCAAGGGGGATGGCGTTCGCGACGGCGATCGGGATTTCGACCGCGACGGCGTCTCCAATTCCTGGGAGGTGTACTGGGGACTCGATCCCAAAAACGCCCACAGCCGGGATGCCAAGATTCTTGACGGTGATCTCGATCTGGATGGCGACGGTCTGAGCAACCGACGGGAAGAGGCTGCGGGAACCAATCCGCTCAAGGCCGATACCGACGGCGATGGATGGACCGACGAAGCCGAAGTTTCCGGGGACAGCGACCCACTGGATCCGAATTCCACGCCGAAACTTTTCATCGTTGCCAATCCCCGGCCGCTCCAAATCGGTCTGCCCCGTTTCATCCGTTCCGGAACTGGAGCCAACGCCGTCGGGGCACTCGTCGTGGCGCAGCCCAAGGTAACAATTGGACTACCCACCTTCCCGGCAGGGACCGGAGGGGGCCTGACCGTGGCGTATCCTCCAATCTCCATCGGTTTACCTGCAAGAACCGGCACCCTGGCCGACGGACTGACGGTTGCGAACCCACCGGTGTCCATCGGGTTACCCAGCAGCTCCGGTTCCGCAGCGATTGGACTGTCCGTCGGTCAACCTCCCTTAAAGACCAAATTTGCACCGCAATGACGCCTGTTCCATCAAGGCGTAACCCATTCACGAAACGGATCCTGTCATGAACACCAAAGTCCTCCACCTCCTGCGCGCCTGCCTCCTCCTGCTCACGGCGACACCGGCGTGGGCACAATCGTTTTCCTCCGGCAGCACCGGCAAGGACGGACCGCTCAACGTCACCACGAAGGACGTCGTGTTGGATGTGCCCCCCAACGGCATCTTTAACTTCACCACCATCACCGTTGGGAGCAACTATAGGGTGACCTTTCGCCGCAATGCGGCCAACACCCCTGTCTACTTCCTCGCCACCGGCAACGTGAGCATC
>JANXMD010000150.1 GCA_025354845.1 Verrucomicrobiota bacterium
AAAAAGAATCCGCTCACGCTGTTCATCGGTGCGCTGCTGTTGCTGATGTTCCTCGCCCTGCTGTTCTGCTTCCAGGTGCGAACCACCGAAGTCGCAGTGGTTACCCGCTTCGGCAAGTACTCGAGGTCCTTCGTCAACGAGCCCGGCCTCAAGTTTCGCCTGCCGCTGCCCATTGAGCAGGTGTACCGCATCGACAGCCGCATCTCGAACTTCGAGCGCAAGTTCGAGGAGACGACGACCCGCGACGCCAAGAACATCATCATCACCGTGTTCGTCGGCTGGAAGGTTGCGGTGCCCAAGACCTTCCTCGAGCGCTTCAACGGCGACCCGGTCAAGGCCGAGCACGATCTCGAGAACCTGGTCCGCAACGCCAAGAACGCAGTCATCGGCAGCTACAATTTCAGCGATCTCGTCTCGCCCGACCCCAAACAGGTCAAATTCGACGCCGTTGAGCAGGACATCTTGAAAGTGCTCAAGGGCGCCGCGCTGGAGTCCTACGGCATCAGCGTCGAGTTGGTGGGCATCAAGCAGCTGGGGCTGCCGGAATCGATCACTGGCAAGGTGTTCGAGCGGATGAAGGCCGAGCGCGACCGCCTCGTGAAGCAGTACAATGGCGAGGGCGAAGCCAAAGCGCTGGAGATCCGTAGCGATGCCAACCGTCGCCGTGACGAACTCCTCGCCAAGGCCGATGCCGACTCTCTGCGCATTCTCGGCGAGGCCGAGGCCGCCGCCAGCAAGGATTATGCAGTGTTCGAGCAGCGTCCCGATCTTGCGGTGTTTCTGCTGCAGCTGAAGGCGCTGAAGGAATCCCTGAAGGATCGCGCGACGCTCATCCTCGACGAAAAAATTCCGCCCTTGAATCTGCTGAGCACCGAAAAGGCTCAGACTCCGGCCACCCGCTGAGACCCCCAGCCCTCTTCTTCCATGGCCGATCCGAAATCCCGCCCCGGCTCCGTCCGGCTGGCCCCCGCTCCCGGGGTCACATCCGACGACGCGTCCAGCCAGGCGCTTCATGAGGCGCTGGGCAGCAGCTTTCTGCTGGTCCGGTTCTGCATGTTGCTGCTGCTCGCAGCGTTCGTGTTCTCGTGCGTCTTCACGGTGAACCCAAACGAAGTCGCCGTCGTGCTCCGCTTCGGCAAGCCGCGCGGCACCGGGTCCGAGATGCTCCTCAAGCAGGGACTCCACTGGGCCATGCCCTACCCGATCGACGAAATCGTCCGCATCCGGACTGGCGAGTCGAAGTCGATCCGCTCTTCGGTCGCCTGGTACGCAATTAGCCCCGAAGAAGAGGCCGCCGGCGTCCTGCCCGCGGCGAGCGGGTCGCTGCGCCCGGGCGTTGACGGCCACACCCTGACCAGCGACGGCAATATTCTGCACGTCCGCGCCACGATGAAGTACCGCATCGCGGACCCGGTGGCCTATGCGTTCAGTTTCCGCGACGCCACCAACGTTCTCGTCAATCTCCTGAACAACTCCGTGTACCACGCGAGCGCACGCTTCACCGCCGATGCCGCCTTGTACAACGACCGCACAGGGTTCACCGACGCCATCCGCGGCCGTCTCACCCAGCTGATCGAGCGCGCCAATATTGGAATCATTCTGGAGCCGCTGGACATCGAGGTTTCTGCCCCGCTGTACGTGAAGGACGCCTTCAACGAGGTGGTCAAGGCCACCCAGGGCCGCCAGAGCAAGATCAGCGAGGCGCAGGGCTACTACGACGAAACCGTCCGGCGCGCGGATGGCGAAGCCAAGAGCATCGTCGACACCGGCCTGGTCGCCAGCAACTTGCTGGTGCAGACCATCGCAGCCGAGACCAAGTTCTTCCGTGACCAGGTCGCATCGTACGACCGCAATCCGGGCCTGTTCCGTGAGCGGTATCGCATTACCACCGTGTCCGAGGTGCTGACCAACGCTCCCGATAAGTTCTTCCTCCCCGAACGCGCCGACGGCCAGCGCCGCGAACTGCGCATCAATCTCAACCGCGAGCCGGCCTCCACCGCCCGCAAGGATCCCAACGCTCCGGCCCGCTAAACGGCGAACCCTTCCGCACGCCATGCAAGTCACCTCCCTGCTTTCCAACCAGCACGACGCCGACTGCGATTGTGGTCACGACCACGGCGGTCTGGATCACAGCCACACCAACGTGAAGTTGTGGCAGACCCTCATCGGGCTGATCCTGGTGCTGAACGCCTTCGTCGTCGAATGGCTGGCACCCGGCATGACCACCGTGGGCGATCTCAGTGCGCTCGTCGGCACTGTGATCCTCGCCTACCCGATCCTGATGGTCGCCTTCAAGGATCTCCGTCTCGGGCGACTGAGCATCAACGAACTCGTGGCCCTCGGCGTCCTCGCCTGCGCCGCCAAAAATGATTTCCGCACCGCCGGCATCGTCGCCTTCTTCATGCTGCTGGGCGAAATTATCGAAACCCGCACCGCCGCCGGCGCCCGCGCCTCGATTGAATCGCTCATCAAGATCACCCCCACCCGCGCTCGTCGCCTCGTGAACGGACGCGAAGAAGAGGTGCAGGCCAGCGAGCTCACCATCGGCGATGTCATCCGGATCCGCCCGGGCGACAACATCGCCGCCGATGGCGTGATCCTCACCGGCCAGGGCTCGATCAATCAGGCCACGATCACCGGCGAATCCCTTCCGGTGGACAAGGGCCCCGGCGAGCAGGTGTTCGCGGGCACGGTGAATCTGAACGGGGCACTCGAAGTAAAAGTCAGCCGCGCGGGCACCGACACGACACTTGGTCGCGTGCGCGAGCTCATCCTCGCCGCTGAAAAGACGAAGCTGCCGTTCATGCGCATCGTCGATCAGTACATCGGCTACTACACACCGTTGGTGCTCGTGATCGCCGCGCTGGTGTGGGCCTTTACCAAGGATCTGGACCGCGTGATCAGCGTGCTCATCGGCGCCTGCCCCTGCGCGTTCATCCTGGCCACACCGACCGCGATGGTGGCTGCGCTGAGCGCCGCGGCCCGCCTCGGCATCCTGGTGAAAAACATCTCCGATCTCGAAGCCGCCGCCCGCATCACCGCGTTTGTTTTCGACAAGACCGGCACGCTGACCACCGGGAAGCTCGTGGTGAGCCGCCTGAATCCGCTGGGCGAAACCTCCCCGGCCGACCTCCTGCGTCTGGCCGCCAGCACCGAACAGTTTTCCAATCATCCGACTGCCCGCGCGCTGGTGCAGCTCGCCGGTGAAGCCGGTGTGCCCTTGGAATCGGTCACCGATTTTCGCGAAACCGCCGGCCGCGGCGTCAGCGCTACCATGGATGGGGCCCGTATTCTCATCGGCCGCGCCGCTTGGTTGCGGGACAACGGCGTCATCGGAGATTTTGTGAAGACCGTCGATCTCGACGAAACTGCCGGCTTCAGCCTCCTCTTCATCGCCCGCAATACCGAGTGCATCGGCTGGGTTGGCCTTCAGGATCAGACCCGCCCCGAGGCCGCTGAAGCCATTGTTGGACTGCAGGAAGCCGGCATCCGCCGCATCACCATGGTCAGTGGTGACCGCAAGCCGGTTGCGGACCGGGTGGCCAAGGAAATCGGAATTCCCGAGGTCGTCGCCGAGTGCCTCCCGCAGGACAAGGTGGAGTTTGTCCGCGCCTGCAAGGCCAAGGGCTACCGCGTGGCGGTGGTCGGTGACGGCGTGAACGACGCGCCCGCCCTGGCCGCTGGCGACATCAGCATTGCCATGGGCGCCGCCGGCAGCGAAGTGGCCATTCACTCCGCGACCATCGCGCTGATGAACAGCGATCTTCGGCGGTTGCCGTTCCTGGTGCGCATCTCTCGCATGGCCCGCGACGTCATCAACCAGAACTTCCTTTTCGGCGTCCTGTTCGTCGTGGTGGTGCTCACCGCCGGCGCGCTCGGCTACGTGCATCCCATCGTCGCGGCACTGCTCCACAACGCAGGTGCCCTGATCGTGGTGTTCAACAGCGCCCGCCTGGTCCGTCAGGGTGAGGAGTTGGAGCCGATGCTCCAGGCCGTGATCGATTCTCCGGCGAATTCGGATTCCGACACGGGTTCCGACTCCAGCACTCGCACGCTCATCGCGCAGCCCGTCTGATCCCAACACGATTCGCCCGCTCCCGAACCGTACCGAAGTCCGACCATGGCCTCCACCGTTCCGCTTCCGACCCAGGCCGCCCGCCCCGCCAGCGCGGAGGTGGTGATCCAGGCCGCCGGGCTCACCAAAATCTTCAAAGATTTCTGGGGACGCCCCAAGGCACGCGCGGTGGACAACGTGGACTTCGAGGTCCGGCGCGGTGAAGTCTTCGGACTCCTCGGACCGAACGGATCCGGGAAGTCCACGACCATCAAAATGCTGCTCGGTCTACTCTACCCCACCAAGGGGCAGATCAGCGTCTTCGGCGCCTCGCCGCGCGACGTGAAGACCAAGGCGCGCATCGGTTACCTCCCCGAGGAGAGCTACCTCTACAAGTATCTCAATCCCGAGGAGACCCTCGACTTTTTCGGCAACCTCTTCGCCCTCGATTCCGGCGACCGGCGTCAGCGCATCGAGGAATTGATCGAGATGGTCGGCCTCAACCAGGCCCGCACCCGAACCGTCGGGGAATTTTCAAAGGGCATGCAGCGCCGCATCGGCCTGGCCCAGGCGCTGATCAATGACCCCGATCTGGTCATCCTCGACGAACCCACCGCGGGTCTCGATCCCATTGGCTGCCGGGAGATCAAGGATCTGATCCGCGCCCTCGCCCGCCGCGGGAAGACGGTCATCCTCAGCTCCCATCTGCTCGCCGACGTCGAGGACGTTTGCGATCGCGTGGTGATCTACTACGGCGGCAAGATCCAGGCTCAGGGAACGCTCAAGGAACTGTTGGCTGCGCCGGACGAGGTGCGCATCACCTCCCCGGTGTTGAGCCGCGACACCACCGAGAAGGTGCTGGCGATCCTCCGCAACGAAGTCGGCGACCGGGTGCGCTTGGAGAATCCCACGCAGAACCTCGAGAATTACTTCCTTGGCGTCGTTGAGCGCGCGCGCGCCCAAGCCCAGACGAGCGGCGCCACCAGTGGTAACCAGGTCGCCGCCTTCATCCGGGGCTCGGCCGAGACCGACACCCGACGTGACGAAGGCCTCCTCGACCGCCTGAGTCGGCCGACCGCCGCCACCGGCGCCCCATCGGCCACCACGGCATCCGTCCCCGCGGCTCCGTCCGTGGACACCGGCAAGCTCGCCGCCTTGACCCGTGCCGAAACCGCTCCCGCGCCGACCTCGGCTGCGTCCCAGGCACCCGCGGCTGAAGCGCCCCGGCCCGTGGACCTCACCCAGGCCAACGAGAAGCTTTCCGGCCTGCTCGGCGGGAAGAAGCCCCAGCCCTGACGCGGCCATGCAACCGCTCTTCGCCGTCGCGCGACTCACCCTGAAGGCCGCCATCCGATACCGGCTCGTGCTGGTCCTCGGAACGCTGCTGCTGGGAGCCGTCTTCCTGTTGCCGTCCGTGGTGAAACACGACGGTTCGGCGCAGGGTTTTACGCAGATCCTCATCACCTACACACTGGGCGCCATCGTCACGCTGCTTGGCTTCTCGACGTTGTGGCTGGCCTGCGGATCGCTTGCCCGCGAAGTGGAGGACTTCTCCATGCAGTTGATCTGCACCAAGCCGGTTCCCCGGTGGCAGATCTGGCTCGGAAAATGGCTCGGGATCATGACCCTCAACGCCGGGATGCTCATTGTGTCGGGCGCCACCGTCTATTTCCTCCTGCTGGCCAAATCGGGCAGCCTGAGCCCCGCCCAACAACAAGTGCTTCAGGAAGAGGTTCTGGTGGCCCGCAAATCGGCGGTGGAGGTGATTCCCGACATTGAGTCGACCGTTGAGAAGGCCTTTCAGGAACGCATCCGCCGCCAGGCCGTGGCGGGCATGGACCGTTCGTTCGTTCGAAAGCAAATCCGCGAGCAGATGCTGGCCCAGATGCAGTACATCCGCCCCGGTCAAGGGCGTCGATGGATCATCAAACTCGATCCTGGCTCCGCCGAGCACCTCAAGGACCACCCCATGTTCCTTCGGGTTAAGTTTTTCACTCCCGATTACTCGGGCTCCAACGCCACCTTTGACTTCGGTTGGGAGATTGGCCCGCCGGAAGGCCACCAGCGTCAGCGATTTGCCAACAACCTGGCCCCCGAGTCGTTCATCAGTTTTCCCATCGAGGGCAACCACATCGCGTCCGATAACAGCATCACCATCGATGCGGTGAACTTGAATGATCGACCCATCCTCTTCCCTCTCGAGGATGGGTTGGAAGTGCTCTACCATGAGGGTGGGTTCGGTCTCAATTTTGCACGGGGTTTGGGCATTCTGTTCTGCTGGCTCGGACTGCTGGCGGCTGTCGGCTTGTTCGCCGCCTCCAAGCTGCAGTTCAACGTCGCAGCCTTCGTTTCCTTCGGGATCCTCATGATCGGCCTCTCCAGCGGCACCCTGAAGCAGGTGGTCGAGCAGGGCGGCATCTTGGGGGTCAGCAGCGAGGAGGGCATCGTGGTGCAAAAGTCGATGCTCAACAATGCCTCGGTCGCCGTGTACGGCAGCCTGAGATGGGTCATCGATCAAGTGGTCGGATTCTCGCCCATCGACGCCCTCAGCACCGGCCGCAGCATCACCTGGGGCCAGTTGGCCCAGGCGGTCGGCGTCGTGCTGGGGATCGCCGCCGGCATGTTCGCCGTGGCGGGCATCTTCATCTTCAACCGGCGTGAACTCGCCGCACCGCAATGAGTCCGTTCGCCCGCAAAGCCATTTTGGCGCTCGTGCTGGTCGTCTCGCTGGTGGCCGGCTCTTGGATGCAGTCTCGCCTTAATCGCGACCGCGAAACCCTCGGTCTCACGCGCACCACGATCATCAGCAACGCCCCGCCGGTGCTGGCGTTCACCACGGTGGCGCTCGGCGGATTCCGCGGCATCATCGCCAACCTGCTCTGGATCCGGACCACCGAACTCCAGGAGGACGGCAAGTACTTTGAAGCGGTCCAGCTAGCCGACTGGATCAGCAAGCTGCAGCCGCACTTCACCCAAGTGTGGATCAATCAGGCTTGGAACATGGCCTATAACATCTCGGTCAAGTTCCCGAATCCCGAGGACCGCTGGCTCTGGGTTCAACGTGGCATCGAGCTCCTCCGCGACCAGGGCCTCCTGTACAATCCCAACCAAGCGCTCATGTACCGGGAGCTGGCGTGGTTCTTCCAGCATAAGATGGGGGCGAATCTCGACGACGCCCACTGGCTCTACAAAACCGAGTGGGCCAAGGCGATGGAGGCGGTGATCCCCGGGGGTCGCCCCAACTACGACGAACTCCTCCATCCCAAGACCCTGGAGTCGTCCAACCGCCTCGCCACGCTGACCGGGAAATACAAAATGCTTCCGGCGATGATGAAAAAGGTCGACGAGACCTACGGCCCGCTGGAATGGCGTCTCCCGGAAACGCACGCCATTTACTGGGCCATGGTCGGCATCGAGAACTC
>JANXMD010000153.1 GCA_025354845.1 Verrucomicrobiota bacterium
GCCTCGGGTCCGGGAAGCAGAATGCAAAAACTCAACGCCTCCTGGAACTCCTCCTCCGAAATCCACTGACGTTCCTCCACCAACTCCCGATGCAGCAGGGCGATCTGCCCCACGGGTCCCCCGAAGCCGAGCAGTCCGATGCGAACCCAGACGCGCAAGGCCGTTGTCCTACCCACTTGGTGTTCGCTTGCAAATTTCGCTGGCACAGGGACCACGATCCAAGCCTAGCAGTCCGATGCCATCGTTGAAAAAGGTCGTCTCCGTCGTTGCGCTCTTAGCGGCTTTGCGTGCGATCCCGCTTCGTATCGTGGCAGTCCAAAATGATTTTACCCGGCGTCTTCAGGGTCTCCAACAAGGCCAACCTCGCCCAGGCTACCGCGCAGACGGGTGTAATCGCCTGCGCCCGGGAGCGAAATTGCCTGGCCGACGGCAGCTTTCCTTTGACACGCTGGGGTGGGCCCGGCGCTCGCGAGGACCCTCGTAGAGCACCACCTTTTCTGTGGCCGATGGCCAGACCGCAAGGTTTAGGCTTCTGACGAGTTAACCTTACTTGGGGCGCGGCGTGCGGGTGGTGCCTTCCAGCAGGACGGGTGGACGGTTCAGCAGCGGAAACCATAGTTTGAAGGTCGTGCCGTGACCGACGGAACTGTCCAGTTCAATGCGTCCACCGTGGGCCTGGATGATGCGTTGCACGATCATCAATCCCAAACCGGTGCCCTTCTTCTTGGTTGTGAAGAAGGGTTCGAAAATCCGGTTCAACTGGTCGGGCGGAATGCCGCAGCCCGTGTCGGCCACCGAGAGCCACACCGCCTCCGCGGTCGCGCCCGAAGCCAGCGTCAACCGGCCGCCGGCCGTCATCGATTGCATGGCATTCTTGATCAGATTCACCAGCACCTGCTGCACCTGGGCGGGATCATGCCTCACCTCCGGCAGCCGCGGGGCGAGATCATTGATCACTTCAACCCGCCGGTTTTCCAACTCCGGCCGCAACAACTGGAGCGTCGCCTCCACGGCGCCG
>JANXMD010000167.1 GCA_025354845.1 Verrucomicrobiota bacterium
CCCTCGGGGGACTCGCGTCCTACGGGGATGCCAAAGCCCGCACCGCGCTGGAATTGCTGGCCGCCGCGGATGCGCCGGTCGCCACGCGTGCCGATGCGGCTGCGGCGTTGGTGCGGTTGGATCCGGAGCGGGCCGCGGGGCCTTCGGTGGATTTGCTCGCCGGCCAACTGGATTCCCGGTCGGTGCAAGTTCTCATCCAGGCGTTCCTCCGGCATCACGATGCGGTTCCGAAACTGGTCGCCGCCATGAAGGGGAAGCCTCCTTCGCCAGATACGGCGAAGCTCGGACTGCGGGAAATGGCCTCCTCAGGACGACGCGATCCGGCGTTGGCCGCCATTCTCACTCACGCGGCAGGCCTGGATCGCGATCCCAAGCCAATGGACGCCGCAGCACTGGCCGCCTTCGTGCTTGAAGTGCGGCAACGCGGGAATCCGGCAGCAGGCGCCGAGATCTTCGGACGGGCCGAACTCGGGTGCACCACCTGCCACAGCGTGGACGGCACTCCCGGCAAGATCGGGCCCGACCTCGGCGCGCTCGGCACGGCCCAAACCGTGGAGTACATCGTGGGCGCCATTTTGGAGCCGCAACGTGAAGTGAAGGAGGGTTTCATGGCGCACGAGATTGTCACTCGGGAGGGCGACACCTTTCAGGGGTACCTGCGCGGAGAGACGGCGCAGGAGGTTCAGTTGTGGGATCACGTGTCGCTCCGTCTGGTGCGCTTGTCGCCGGACCGGATTGAGTCCCGGCGCACGTTGGGAAGTCTCATGCCTTCCGGGCTTGCCTCGATGCTCACCCAGGACGAATTCCGCGATTTGGTCCGCTACTTGTCGGGACTGGGTCGCAAATCGGGCACGGCGCGTCCGTGAGGCGCGGATTTGACGTGAGGGGTTGGCCCCGCCAGCCTGTCCTCATGGTACTTCGCCCATCGTGTGTCTCGGGTTGGCTGGGACTAGCGCTGTTCGCTCTTCGGGCGTTGGCGAATCCGGCGGTCGAATCCGGACCCACTTCCCAGGCTCCCGCGCGACTTCAGTTTTCCGTGGAAGTGGCGGCCAATGCCGGACCCGTCCCGAAAGACGGACGACTCTTCGTGGTCCTTGGAAGCCCCTCCGGTGATGAACCCCGGCTCTCCATCGGCAGCACCGGATTGAAACTCGCTCCCGTGCTGGCGCGCGACGTGGCGGGTTGGAAGTCGGGAACGGCCGCCACACTGGACTATCAGAGTGCCCTCTGCCCGCTCACCGAACTGTCTTCGTTGCCCGCTGGCGAGTACCGGGTGCAAGCGGTGTTGGCGACGAATCGAGATTTGCTGCTGCCGAATGCGCCGGGAAACTGGTTTTCCAAGCCAGTCGCGATGCACCTGGATCCCAAAAAGCGCGGTCCGGTGCGGCTGAGGATCGACCAGCAGATTCCCGCGGAGACGCTGCCAACCGACGGAGACCTGACACGATTTGTAAAGTTTCGTTCCGAGGTGCTCTCTCGCTTTTGGGGACGCCCGATGTTTCTGCGCGTCGGCATCATTCTTCCGTCGGGTTTTGAGACCGAGACCACACGGCGCTATCCCCTGGTGGTCCAGATTGGCGGCTACGGGACCCGGTACACTCACGCCGAGCAGTTGATGGCCACCAACTCGGACTTCCGCGCCCGCTGGACAGCCGCGCCGACGAAGCGGGTGGTGCTCCTGCAGTTGGATGGCGCCGGTCCGCTGGGTGATCCGTACCAAGTGGACTCCGCAAACCATGGTCCATACGGCACCGCCCTGGTAGAAGAGTTGATTCCGTATGTGGAGTCTGCCTTCCGCTGTATTGGCCAACCGCACGCGCGGTTTACCACCGGTGGATCCACGGGCGGTTGGGTCTCGATGGCGCTGCAGGTGTTTTATCCCGATTACTTCGGAGGGTGCTGGAGCGGGTATCCCGATTCCCTTGATTTTCGGGCCGTTCAGTTGGTCAACCTTTACGAGGAGACGAACGCCTTCGTGAATCCGGAAGGTTTTGAGCGGCCGAGCGCCCGTCAGTTGAACGGGGATACTCTGTTCACCATGCGCCACGAAATGCAGGTGGAAAACGTGCTGGGCCGCGGCGACTCGTTTACCCGATCGGGTGGCCAATGGGGCGCCTGGAACGCGACCTACAGCCCGCGTGGGACCAACGGACTGCCGGTGCCAGTATGGGATGCGCGTACCGGGGTCCTCCATCCGGAGGTTGCGGAGCATTGGAAAAAGTACGATCTCCGTCAGGTAATGGCGGATCACTGGCCGGAACTTGGGCCGAAGCTCCGAGGCAAGCTGCATGTTTGGGTGGGCGATGCCGACGACTACTTCCTCGACGGTGGGGTGCGGTACGTCGAGGCCTTTCTCAAGGTGGCGACACCCCCGGCCGAGGCCCGGATCGAGTTTGGAGGACAGCAGCGGCACGGATGGCGGCCGCGCGAATTCCCGGCGCTGCTCGATGAAATGCAGTCGGCGGTCGAAACCAATGCGCCGAAGTCGGCCCAAGCTGGAATCAATTACCTGAAGGCGAAATTCGGTCACCCCGCGAACTGCCCGTATTGCAAAGGAGGACGATGAATTCCAAGACCCATAAACTTCGATTTCGCACTGTGGTCCACCGGGTAGCGATCGTGATCGCAGTCGCCACCGGGCTGCGTGGCGAGGCCGCAGATCCTGTGCTCTATTCGTTGATGCCCGGGAGCCTCACTTTCGACGACTGCCAGCTCTGCGGACGCCCCACCATTGCCGAGGCGACCACCGGCGGATTCCAGCTGCGTCTGGTGGATAACACCTTTCCCAACTCCATCTACGCGGTGGAGCAGTTGACGTTCGATACGGTGGTCGGCGGTGTCCCACGACGCCACGGGACTGGCAGCGGAACACTGGTGTTGGGGGGAGACTTTGTGCTGACCGTGACCATGGAGCTCGATCTTCAGGTGGATGACGGGACCGGCGCCAAGCCCGCGCATCTCAAGAGTTCGACCGTCCTGGCGAAGGGCCTGCCCGACTACACGCTGTCGATGCTCCAAACCGACGGTACGTTCGTGCACATGCTGCACGCCGAGTGGATTGCCGAGCCGGTGGAGACGATTGCCTGGCGCTGGGTTTCGGTTGGAAGCACCGAGGGCGTCGTCGCTTGGCCGGCCAGCTATGGAACGGCAACGGTTCAAAGGCGTGACGTCACCGGGGGCGTTGCGGTTTGGGAAAACGTCGACACGGTGGTGACGGCCGGGCCGAAGGAATCGACCGGCCGATTCCCGCTCTCCGGCGATGGCGGATTGTACCGGCTGCGGTGGAGTTCACGGTGACGGGGATCTGCCGTCCCTCAGGGGACTCGGGTGCGTTTGGGCGTCAATGAGTCCCAGCGTTGAAACGCTGGGCTAGTATCTTGAATCGAACGCGACGCGCTGGGGACGAATCGTTTCGTTCATAGGCACTAGTCGCGTTGTTGGATGCGCCGCAGGACTCAATGGGTCTTGGCTTGAATCTGCGTTCATCTGCGTCTATCTGCGGTTAACTCATTCCCCGCTCCTCAAGGCTTCAGCGTGCGGAGATCCTTCGGTTTGAAGATCCCCCGGGGGGTGATGATGCCCGTGATCAGATCCGGCGGCGTGACATCGAACCCCGGGTTTCGGGCCGTGCTGGAAGGATTCGCAATCCGCACATAAATCCGCTCCCCCTCCTTTTTTCTTTTCCCTTCTCCCTTTTGCCTTTCAGCGATGCCCCACGCGCCGAGCACCTCGTCGCCAGCGCGCTCCTCGATCGGAATGTCGCGGCCGGACTTGAGATTCCAGTCGATGGTCGATCCGGGAATGGCGACGTAGAAGGGGATCTTGTGACGGTGAGCCAGAACGGCCTTGGTGTAGGTACCGATCTTGTTGCAGACCTCGCCGGTTCGACCGAGAACGCGATCGCTGCCGACGATCACCAGATCGATCTCACCACGCTGCATGAGGAAGCCGGCGGCGTTGTCGGCAATGACATCGTGGGAAATGCCCTGCTGCGCGAGTTCCCACGCGGTCAGCGAGGCGCCCTGACAGCGCGGGCGGGTCTCGTCACAGAAAACGTGGAATTTCCGGCCCTGCGCCTGCGCGGCGTACAGCGGCGCGGTGGCGGTGCCGATGTCCACGAAGGCCAGCCACCCGGCATTGCAATGGGTGAGAACGCGCATGCCCTCGCGAATCAGCGGGGCGCCGTGTTCCCCGATCTCGCGGCAGTGGGCCACGTCTTCGTCGGCAAAGGCGCGGGCGGCGGCGACGGCGATCGTCTGCTGCTCGCGGACCGTCCGTCCGGCACTCATCGCGCGGAGGACGCCGTCCATGGCGTTGACTGGATCCACCGCTGTGGGACGCGCTTCCTTCAAGGTCTCGTACACCGAGAGGAGGTGCGTGCAGAAGCGACCCGGATTCGTTCCCTTGAATTCCAAAGCGCCCTGCGCGAGACCGTAGGCGGCCGTCGCTCCAATCGCGCCGGCGCCGCGGACCACCATGTCGGTGATGGCGCAGGCGGTATCGCGATAATTCAGGATTGCCACCTGTTCGAAGCGGTGCGGGAGCAGGCGCTGTTCGATCAGGAGTACGGCGTTTTTGGTGGCGTCGAATTCGACGGTGCGATAGGGGCTCGAGCGCCCGCGGACGGTCACGTTCACGGGGGGAGAGTGGAGTTGAAGGGTTGAAGTGTGAAAGGTTGAAGAGGAGAAAGCCGGTGTCATGGAGTCCGGTGGGAAGCGGAGCGACCCACCGGTTTGGACGGTCCACCCCGCCGCTGTGGGGAGAAGGAGTGACACGGATGGCTCCGATTACACGGAGCAGAGGGGAGACTGTTGAGATCTTGAACGGTTGCGGCGTTGAAGCGGCGTGGCGAATCACAAGAGTTTACAGGTGACCACGAACAAAACGGCGCGAGCTGAGGCTCACACACTATCCCCCAATCGGAATCCGTCCCGCTCCGTATCCGTGTTCATCGGTGTCCCTCTGTGGTTTCTCTCCCTTTTAGTCGTCGGATTTCGCGGGCGTGCGGGTGTTACTCTGTGACAACGGTATGAACCAACTTTCCGATCACGAGCTCTTGAGACGGTATGCGACCACTGGTGAGGAGGTGGCGTTTGCTGAACTGGTTCGACGCCATCTGAATCTGGTGTGGGGCGCGGCCCGCAGAACCACGGGGGACGCCGATTCGGCCCGGGATGTCGCGCAGGTGGTGTTCGTCGACCTCGCGCGCAGAGCGCGTCACC
>JANXMD010000188.1 GCA_025354845.1 Verrucomicrobiota bacterium
TGGTGGCCTTCCCGGTGACGACCGAGCGTTGCCAGGTAGCGCCGGAAGCATTCCCGCCGGCCGCCCAGTTGCCCACACGACCCGACTCCCGGGTGGCATCGATTAACTGCAATGCGGCCCCGGCATCGGCCGCGGCGGGCCAGGGCAGCGCAGCCCGGAACCAGAGCTCGGTGAGGGCGCGGGGTGATCCCTTCACGCTGGTGTCGTAGAGACCGAGGCGTGTCCCGTTTCGGTCGAGTGATCCCGTCCAGTTGCCGAGGACGGGAATACCGGCGCCATAGGTGGCTTGGAAGACGGTCTTGTTCTCCGCGATCACGAGATACTGCCCCGGCTTGAGCGTCGTGCCAGCGGGGAAGACGTAATCCAACGTGGCACCGCTCAAATGCAACCCGGCGAGCGACTGCGGGGTGATCGAGGACGGATTGTAGAGTTCGATGAATCCGGCGCCATTCGCCGTGGGGTGATAGTGAATCTCGTTGATCACCGCCCGGAAACGCGCCCGGGTGATCACGCGGAACGCACGGGAGTGGCTCAGGGTTCCCGGGCCGTTATCGGTGACCTGGATGCTGATGCTGTTGGTGGCCGCGCCGGAATCGCCCGGTGTTTGCCATAGGAACGCCCCGCTATTGGCATCAATCGACGCGCCGACCGGTGCGCCGGCGCCCAGGCTGAACACCAAGCGTTGCGCGGGCAGGTCGGCGTCGGTCGCGGTGGCAGTGAAGGCCACCGTCGCTCCCTCGTCGACCGTGAGGTCATTCAGCGTTCCCAACACCGGAGCCTGATTCATCTCGTTCACCGCGATGCCGAAACTCTGCACGCTGGAGAGACGATCGGTGTTGTTCTCGGTGGCGCGCGCGATCACGACATACGTTCCCGGGCCCTGGGATTCAGTGGGGATCCAGGTGATCACTCCGGAGTTAGGATCCACGCTGATGCCGTCGGGCAGATTCCCCTCGAGCGAGTACTGGATGGCGCTCGGCGGGGTATCCGGGTCGGTGGCAGTGAGGGAGATGTGCAGCGTCTCGCCCTCGTTTACGGCCTGGGGACCGACCCGGGCGAAGAGCGGCGGATTGTTCACCTCGCGCACGGCGAGGACGAAGCTTCGCGAATCGTCCTTTGACGGAGTGCCGTTGTCCCGCACTCGGACGGTCAAGGTGTAGCCACCGGGTCCCTGCGCCTCCGTTGGCGTCCAGGTGAACTGGCCGGTGCCTGAATCGATGGCTGCGCCGTCGGGTGCGCCGGCGTCGAGACTGAAGGTCAATGCGTTCGCCGGTTTGTCGGAATCGGTCGCCGTGGCGGTGAAGGTGTACAGCGTCCCCTCGTTGATCGACATATCGGGAATCGGGTCGAGTCGAGGGGGTTGGTTCACTTCCTGGACCGCGACCGAGAGCCGGGCGGTCGTGACGCGGCGCGGCGCTCCGTTGTCGGCGACGGTGATAGGAATCACGTAGTTCCCGGGTCCCTGTTCCTCGGTCGGAGTCCAGGTGAAGACCCCGGTGGCGGCATCGATGGCCGCACCTGCCGGCGCACCGACGCCAAGTCCGAAGGTCAGCGTCTGTCCCGCATCCGGGTCGGAGGCAATGACCGTCCATTGCAGCAACGTCTGCTCCCCGACGGTCTGCAACGGAATCGAGGTAACGGCCGGCGGACGGTTTCCGCCGATGATGGTATTGGCGGCCGATGGGGAGGGCGGTTGTAGCGGCGTCAGCGGGCCTTCGGTGCCGTCGGGAATGCGACCGATGCTGACGTCGTTGGTTTGGACCTCCCAGTTGACGCTGTCCACCAGCAGGCTGTCCGGACCGAACAGCGCCAACTGACCGCCGGTCTTGCTCAACTTGAAGTTGGTGTGGAGTTCGGTTGCCGGAATGGTGTTGGACTTCGAAGTTCGATCTGCCCACACCAGCAGGAAGCTGCCGGGTTGGAGTACGAATCCGGGCGGGACGGTGAACTGGCCCGGATCGGTGATGTCGCGGGTCAACGAATAGCCGGTGAGGTCCACGGAGTTGGTGCCGCTGTTGTAGAGCTCGAACCAGTCCTCGAACTTTCCGGTGGCCGGATCGACAAGGGTTTGTGTGTTCGAGGCCAGGAGTTCGTTGATGGACACCTGGATCTTCGGGAAGGCCGGATCGTTGGGCGCGGCGACCGTAGGGTGGAACAGCGAGCGACGGACGCGGGGTTCGCCGTCCGGAAGGGACCCGAAGCTTCGGCCGGCCGGGAGTTCGCGGTAGTCGAGGTTATCCAGCACCGCCGACACGTCGGTCTGACGAACCAGCGCCACAGAACCACTGCCGGACGCCAAGCGGAAGTTGGCGTGGAGTTCGGTCGCGCTGGACTGCGCGGGTTGGTTGTCGGCCCAGACGACGAGATACTGCCCTGCGCCCAGGGTTTTTCCGGTGGGGAACGGCCAGCGATTGAGGTCGGTGTAGTCGTTGGAGAGGTAGAGTCCGTCGAGACTCACGGACGTGGCGCCGGAGTTGTAGAGCTCGATGTACGGATCGTGCTCTCCCGCGCCATCCACCGGGCCGCCGATATTCTCAGGTAGTACTTCGTTGATCCACAGCGTCGGGAAACGTTGCAGCGTGGCGCGTACCGAATTGACGCGACCGGGGGTGACCCGGGCGTTGGAGTTGGGGGGCGACGTGGTCCAATTGGCGACGCGCCAGGACCCCTGACTCGGATCGATGAGTTGCAACGAGGGACCGAATCCGTTGGCGTTGGTCGGCCAGGGCAGGAAGTTGGAATAGCGGACATCGGTCACCACCAAGTCATTGGTTCCGCCCAGCCCTGCCGGGACGATCAGCTTGAGATGCTCGCCGTTGTTATCTAGTGAGCCGCCGAATTCGCCCGCAACGGGAATGGTGGATCCGTACGCCGCGGCGAACGCGTTTCGGTCCTTTACGAATACCGCGAATCCGCCGGCCGGGATCAGAGTGCCCTCGGCAACGGTGAGGCCAAGCCCCTGAAATCGCATGCCGGAGAGATCGAAGGCCGACGCGGTCGAGCGATTGTAAAGCTCGACGAAGGATGCGCCGGGCTCGATCGGATTGTAGTGGATCTCATTGATCACCACGAAGTCCTTCGCCTGAGGAATCGCGCCGGCGTACGAAATGTTCACCTTGGCGGAGAATCCCGGGATGGCATTTCCATCGCGATCCAATCCGGTGAGACGGATCGGGTTCACCGCGGCGGTGAGAGGAATGCTGATTGAAAAACTACCCTGGTCGGTCCAGGTCACCGGATACGTCACGTCGTTCACCGCGATGTCCACCACGGCGAACGGGGCGGTTCCCTTCAGCGTGGCGGTGGCTGTCGATGAATTGAAGTCAGCGCCGCCGTTGCTCGTGATGGCGAACTGGACCGGATCTGCCGACTGCAGCTGGGTCTGGATGTAGTTTCTCCGCTGGTTGATGAACGCCGTGACTTGGGTCGGTGCGCTGAGGCCCGTCACGCCATTTCGGAGCAGGTAATTCCGTCGTGCATCGATGACCGGTTGGAAGTGCTCCGGAAGAAACGGTCCATTGATCGCCTCGCGATAGACTCGCCACATCGCGCGCCGGATCGCCGGGACGTTGAACCACTGGTTCATGATCGGATCCTGGCCCCCGTTCATCAATCCGTCATTCGACCCGTTTCCCAGACCAAAGGTGAAGTCGATGTCCCAGGGCATCAGCACCCAGGGGCCGTTGTCCGGCTTCAGGATATACATGTTTTGCCCGACGTTGAAGGTCCACGAATCCCAGTTCGCCAGGAGCCGGTCGTACACAAGAATCCGCATCCACTCGTCCACATCGACTGCCGCCATGATGTTGGGGACGAAGTTGGTGGACGTGTCGGTCGCCAGGTTCGCGAGGTTGAAGATGTTCGTATAGTTGTTGGCGGTTCCTCCAAGGGTGCGCGTCTGCCAGTTCCACCGATAGCGGGCGAGCTTCTTGTTCCCGTCGTGACCCTTGAAATTCTCGATGGTGGAGCTCACCGAATTGAAACTGAGATTGTTGTCCTCGAACTCGAACCACACGGCGATCTTGTAGAGGTCGCCTTCGCCGCTGTTGGGGAACCAGCTCTTGGCGAAGGATCCAGACGGGTTCTCCTCGTCCTGGGTCAAATTGTAAAACTGTCCACCGTTCCGAAAGAGCTGCATGTAGTGGGAGTGCAGAAACGGGATCTTCAGCTTCTGCCCCAGCCAGGCGCTCAGCGTGTTTCTCACGCCGGTGTCCTCCTGACCGCCGTTGCCGGTGCTGCGGAACACTCTGTCCGTGGTGCCAAGAAGCGGCTCATCGTCGGGGCCCGAAAGCGCAAAGCTCCCACCACCCTGATGGAACGGGCTGCCCTTGTCGCGAAAGCCCACATTGTACATGGCGCGAACGTTTCCATAGATGAGGGTGGCGTCGCGGTAGGTGTTGTTCAGGGCGGCGGTTCGCTTGGACTCGGTGGCGGATGAGCTCCACAGATGATAGTGGGCGAGGCTGCCGGTGGGTTGGATGTCGTCCCAGCGAATGTAGGCCTCGGAATACGGCAGTCCGACGGGAACGAGGCTGGTGGAGGGGAACTGATCTACGGCCGGGGTGGAGGCCGCATCGGTCGCGAAGATGCGGAATCCGATCAAGGTCCCGCCGCTGCGGCCGGAAATGGTCCCTGAGTAGATGCCATCCCCGGCAACCAAGTCGCCGCCGGTGCCGTCGTCGCGGAGCACCAATTCCGTCGTGGTGGTGCTGGGATCGGTCCGGAAGCGGGCCACGACGCGGGAAATGCCGTCCGGATCGGAGACGCGGCAGGAGAGGACCACCGCTTCATTGGCCTTGGGCAGGACCGGCGTGTGCGTGACGTCAAAGATCGCGGGTCCAGCGTTGTCCACTCGTCGACTGTTAGGCAGGCCGGGCGTTCCCAGGTTCGAGGGGATTGTCAACCGAACCGGCATTTCAATGCCACCGCCCCGGACGCGCACCAGAATCTCGGGCCAACCCGCGAGCCACCGGGCACTCAAAGCCAGGGTGTTGGTCGAGTTGTTGGGAAGGCTGCTAACCATCGAGGCCCGGATGCTGTTCGGACCGGTGTCACCGTGTCCTTGCGCCCGCAGATGGAGAGCATTGGCGCCCGTGGCGGCTCCGCCAGATTCGATGCCCGAGAGCGAATGATCGCCGGCCAGGAGCCAGCCGGTCGCGCCGGATTCGAAGCCGCCATTGGTGAGCAGATTGGTGCCCCCGAGGCGGCTGACCAGGATGTCATCGACCAGACACTCGCCCTGTCCCTGCATCAGCACGTAGAGGCGATTCATCAGCACGTTTCCGCCTGAGTTGGCGTTGTCGAGAAAGTTGGTGGAGCTGAACTGCGTCCACGGTGCCTTCGCCGTTTCATCGGAATCCGCCCAACTCGAGGGACGCAGCAGGTCCGCATGCGCGTCGATCAGCTCGAGGCTGGAGCCCCCGCCGTTTGCATATTTGCCCCAGCGTCCACCGGTCACAAAGGTAACCTCGGACACCACCGGGTGGAGCACCTGAGTCTGAAGGTCACCCAGGACGTTGGTAACGGTAAGCAAGTCGGCTCCAGCCAGGGCGAGGCGGCCGCCAGAGGGGATCGACTTGTTGAATCCGCCGACCGTGTTGTTGAGGTTCAGATTCGGATAGTTCGCCAACAGTCGGCTCCGGTTCCGTGCAACCACGAGATAGCCGCCAGCGGGAAGCGTGGTGCCGGATGGAATCTTGAAGTCGATGCCGTCCACGAAGCGCCATCCCTCCAGGTCCACGAGCTTGGCGGACTGATTGAAGAGCTCGATGTACTGGTCGTCCGGATCGCCGGAAATCGGCGCGTACATGATTTCATTGATGACCACGTCCTCGACCCGCCAGGGCGCATTGGGGGTACCTGGTGTGGGCGACGTCAGACGTCGGAAGGTCGGAGCACCGTCGGGAGACCGTCCGTAGGCCACATCCAGGCCCTGATCTTCGTAGCTCACCGCATCAATAGCGCGGCTTCCATCACTGCTGAGGACAAAGAGCGATCCCCCGTTCGGGTTGGGACTGAATCCGAGCTGCGAGGTGGAATACTTCAGGTAGCCGTGCGGCGCGATCGACGTGCCTGCTGGAATCTGGAATCCGGTTGCCTGGGGATCATCGGTGATGCGGCATCCGGCCAGATCAAGGCTGTTCACGGTCGGATTGAAGAGCTCGATGAAGCCTGCGGTTGGATCTTTGGGAGCCGCGAGAAACTCGTTGAGAACCAGTCCGCGCTGCGCAAACGGAAGCACGGCGTCGAGACGCCCGGGAGAGCCCCCGACGAGTTCACTGGGTCCCCAGGCGCGGGGATCGTTCTCGCCGTAGCTGGCCCGCGTGAGAACGAGGGAATGGCCTGCACCCGCTGCGGCAGCCGGCCATGGCGCCTTTGCGGAGTAGGTCATCTTGAGCTTGGTGGCGCCAAAGGTATCACTGAGTCGGAGCGAATCGCCGCTGTTGTTCAGCGAACCGGTGAATGGCCCCACTACGTTGGTAATGCCGTACACCCGGCGGATGGCCTCGGGATCCTTGGCCACCACCAGAATTCCTGAAGCCGGCAACAAGGTCCCGGCGGGGAATTCGAATCCGATGCCGCCGCTCAGCTTCCATCCGGTGAGATCCTCAAAAAGGGAGTCCGCGTTTGTGATCTCGACGAATTCGAGAGTGTTGGTCGCTCCGGCCGCTGGCTGCGGACGGTACAGGATTTCCGAGAAGACCAGTCCGGTATGCCGGCTGGTCGGACCGATCGGTTCGCGGCTGGTGGGAAGCGTTGCGGCGCCAAAGCTGGTGGTGCTGCCGTACTCGCGGAACTGCGCCGAGGTGGCCTGATTGGAAACGGCGCTGCTCACGCTGAGACCGAGATACACCGGGTTGGGAAGGGTCAACGTCGTGGTGCCAAGCGTGTACCAACCCACTCCATCGAGGCTTGCGAAGCCGGTGAGGGTGGTCCCCGAGCGGCGGAGGCGCAGCCAGGTTTGTGGAAAGTTCACGGGGAAGCGACCGGAGCTGGAAATGGCCGCCCCGGTGGACGCGCGACTGGAAAACGAGGCGCCCACTTGGGCGGATCCGGCGAACACTCCGGCAAACGCGGCGTTGGTGGTGACGTCGGCGCGCACCATCAGCCCGGCGCGGGTGAACGGGTCGAGCACTCCGAGATCTGCGATGCGAACTTGAACATCGAAGTTTCCGGTCCGTTTTTCCCACGCGAATTGAAACCGGTCGGAGCTTCCACCCGAGGTGCCGACGATGCCGATATCGCCGATGCCGCCAGTGAGATTGAAGGCTCCGGTTCCGATGCGCTCGAGGATGCCGGGTGCGGGGCCGATGGCCTGACCGAACAACTCCAGCGCCTGAAACGAAACAGTAGTGCCTGGGGCCAGGGTGTTCGGGGTCCGTGCCGCGTCTTGAATCCCGTTGATCGTCACGGTGTACACCACCCCGGGGGTGAGGGACGCGGTGGTCAGGACCACCATTGCGAGATCCGCTCCAGGACGCGCCGCGATCACGACGACGTCGGGAGTGATTTTGAAATTGGACGGCGTCGACGCGCTGGTCGGATTCAGCGCCTCGTTGAAGATCAGCTGAACCGCCGCGAGGCCCTGGCTTCCGGCGTTCACCACTTGCGGTGCGGTCACGTCGGGGGTCACGTCGAGCACCGCTTCCGAGGAGACGTTGGTGCCGAGCCCATTCCAGACGGTCGCACCGAAATGCGCTCCCTGGTCATCCAAGGATACGGGAAAGAGTGTGAGGGTCTTCGACGTGGCCCCCGCGATCGGGGTTCCGTTTCGAGACCATTGGATCGAGGTTAGGTCTTTATTCCGAAGTTGGACAGTGAACGCAGCGGACTGTCCCTCCACGGCGGTCGTGTTGGTGGGCTGGCCGCTGATGACCGGGGCTGCAATCGGGGTGCCGTAGGGAAGGAGATAGGTCGCTGGGATCGGCCCCTGATCCACGCCATCCGGCCGCAACCAGCGCACCGCGAGGTTGTCGCCGCCGCCTCCCTCTTTCTGCAGCGCGGAGATGTAGTAATTCTTCCCCGCTTCCAGGTGGATCGGATCCGACATCTGGTTGGGTTCGGTGGTCCAAGCCCGCACTGCGGCCCATCCGTTCACCGAGGCGATCAATCGCGCATTTTGCGAATCGTCGTCGGGACTTAGGAACAGGCCGCCGGCGTCATCGGTCGCGATCCAGAAGGTGTAGTTGCCGGTGACCGGCGGCACGATGTAGCCGTGCATCCGCTGACCGTAGTTGTCGTCAAAGTTGCTGGGGGACTCGAAGAGGGTCGAGACCAGGTTGGTCTGAGACGGGTGATCCGGATAAGCGGGGCTGTTGGTGAGGTCCGCCAGCGTGGCGCCTGTAATGCCCCGGAAAACCTCCCGCAGGATGGAACCGGCCTCGAGTCGTTGGAGGGAGTGGTTACCGAACCAGGCAACGGCGAGGAGTACCGACAGGATCGGCCGGGGAATCGAGTTGCAGGATCGGTGGCCCAGCGGCTGCGGTGGCGGTCTCATAGTGATTGGTGCTGACGAAAGCAAATTCCAGGCCGATAGCGAACCGGTTTTGACCCCAAATGTCGGGATTCGGCCATTTCTTCGATGGAATGAGGCGTAGGCCGCTTCGGGCGGTGGATTGACTCCCGGATGGGGCCCGGCGCAGGGTGGGCCTGCGTGACATGGCCCTCCTTGAACTCCAAGATCTGAGAAAGACCTACCGGACGCCCGAAGGGACGTCTCATGAGGTGATCCGAATTTCGCAGTTCGAGTTGGGGGAGCGCACCCAGATGGCCCTGAGCGGCCCCAGCGGCACGGGAAAGACCACCTTTCTTCATCTTATCGCCGGGATACTCACTCCAGATTCCGGACGGATCCGGTTCAATGGTGCGGAATTCTCAGCCCTTGGGGAATCGGCGCGCGATCGCATCCGAGCTCGATCGATTGGCTACATCTTTCAGACCTTCAACCTCCTCCAAGGTTTCTCCGTGCTGGAGAATGTGCTGCTAGGCATGTCGTTCGGTGCCGGTGCGGATCTCCATCGCGCCACCGAATTGCTGAAGCGGGTTGGCCTGGGAGATCGGATGCATCACCGCCCGCGGCAGTTGTCGACCGGACAGCAGCAGCGTGTGGCGGTCGCCCGCGCCCTGGCCAGCCGTCCGCGTCTGGTGCTGGCGGATGAACCCACCGGCAATCTGGACGCCGTCCACGGACGAGAGGCCCTCCGGCTCATTCGCGAAGCGTGCGAGGAGGTCGGCGCCGCCCTGTTGTTGGTGAGCCATGATCCGGTCGTTCTGGGTCAGTTTTCTGAACGACGTTCGCTGGCGGAAATTAACCAGGCCGCCCGAACGGAGGAGGCGTCATGACTCTCTGGCTATTGGTTCGCCGAAGCCTGCGGCAGCACGCGTTGTCCACCGTCGTAACCGCCCTCGCCATCGCGTTGGCCGGGGGGCTGCTTATGTCGGTTTGGGTGGTGAAGCAACAGGCCCACGACACCTTCACCGGTCAGACCGGCGGCTGGGATGCCGTCCTCGGGGCGCGCGGTTCCAAGCTGCAACTGGTGCTCAATGCTATCTTCCACCTTGAGGCCTCCGCGGGAAACGTCCCGTGGGCCGACTACCTCGACCTCTCCTCAAATCGAGCGGTCGCGTTGGCGATTCCGATCGCGGTGGGAGACAATTACCAGGGCTATCGGTTGGTGGGCACGCTGCCGGCGATGTTCACCGAGGCGGGCTATGCACCGGGGAAGAAGTTTGCCGTGGAAGCTGAGGGTCGCGTGTTCGAAGACGGCTATCGGGAGGCGTTGGTGGGCAGTTTCGCCGCACGCCGTCTCGGGCTGAAGGTGGGCGATTCGTTTCATCCCTATCACGGCCTGAATTTTGATCCCAAGGCGGCCCATCAGGACACCTATGTCGTGGTGGGCATCCTCAAGCCCTCCAACACCCCCGCGGATCGTGTGATTTGGATCCCGCTGGCCGGCCTGCAGAACATGAGCGGGCACAATCCCGACGCGGCCACCGATGTGAGTGCCGTCCTCGTCAAGCTGCGCACGCCGATCGCGGGCAAACCGCTGGAGCTCCTGTACAATCGTCAGGGGAACCGGCTGACGCTCGCCTGGCCCATCGCGGAGCAAGTCGCCTATCTGTTCGAGCGGTTTGGCTGGTTTGATCAAGTGCTCGAACTGGTGGCGTGGCTGGTGGCCTTGGTGGCCACCGGATCCGTCCTGGCGGGCATTTACAACTCCATGAGTGCGCGCAAGCGCGACCTCGCCATCTTGCGCGCGCTCGGGGCGCGTCGGCAGACGATTTTCTGTGCCATCGTTCTGGAGGCTATCTCGGTTGCTGCCCTGGGCATGGGGATTGGCTTTGTCCTCTATTTCGTGATCCTCACCGCGGTGGCTTGGGTCATTCGCGCCCAGACCGGTGTGGTGCTGGATCCCCTCGCTCCCAACGCCGTCTTCCTCTGGGCGCCG
>JANXMD010000199.1 GCA_025354845.1 Verrucomicrobiota bacterium
GAAAGCGCACAACACCAATAGCCCAGGGCAGAGCCCTGGGTATTACCCCTCAACAAAGCCAAGCCCTGAAGGGGCGTCACACTCAACTCGCGAACCTAGCCCCTCCGTGCCACGCGGGCAGCTCACCATTCAGTGGATCTCGCGTCGTCATGTGGGTGACTTGTTCTCCTTACTTAAACAAGACAGCGACGTCGTGGTAGAACATGCAGATTTACGGTCTCAAGTTCAGATCCCCGCGTACCAAGAGTATCCGCCGTCCGGAGCAAACGACTTCAGGCTGTCCGTAACCGTCACGCGATTGAGGTACTTGATGCTCTTGTAGGCCAACTGGCGCGGAACCCGGATCCGCAACGGCCCGCCAAATTCCACCGGAAGCTCCCCACCATTGAAACCATGGGCCACCAGCGTCTGAGGATGCATCGCTTCATCGATGTCGATGCTGTCCCACCAGTTCGGCCACTCGATCGAAAAATAGACAACAAACTTCGCCTGCGGAAGCAGTCCCACCGTTTCCAACACTTGTGACAACTTTGGCCCGATCCATTCAGCAACATAACACCAGCCTTCCTCGCAGGTTACCTGCGTGATCTGACTGCTGGACGGAAGGCGCTTCAACTCAGCGAGTGAAAATGTCCGGGGGCGGGCCACCATTCCATCGACGGTCAGCCTCCAATCGGCGAATCCGGCGGCTTGTGAGCGCTTGAAAGCTTCGATCTGCGGCGGCTTACCGTTGGCAAACGGCGACTTCGAAATCTGGGGCCGGTGGAATTCACGGGCCAGGGTGCGGCGAGTGAACAACCGGTGCGCAGCGTAGTTGAGAGTGGCCCCGGCACCGTAGATCCCACCTGAATCCGGTGGCACCAACCCATACTTCGCAGCCAGTCGTGCGGCCACCGCCAACCCCGAAAGTCCCGCGGTTGCGGTCAACCCGATGGTGAGTAGTTTTCGACGAGCAATCTTGTCACTCATACATCCTTTCCATGACCGCCGAGGATCATTCCCCGCATCCGTTGGCGGAAACCCGCCTGGATCACCATGCTGATGTGGACGAGTAGAAACAGCACCAGAAGTACCGTGTCGATAAAATGAATCGTACGTGCCGATTGGTGTCCACCGAGGAGTTCAACCATAAACGGAAACGCCGCAGTGACGGCCGGGGACATCGCCAATCCTGTCCAGATCATGAGCGGAAAGGCGACGAATAGGACGGCGAGATAAGTGACCCTTTGGAGCGGGTTGTAGCTCGCATCGTTCCCAACTTTTCGGAAGCTCAGATGGTGGACCAAGACACTTCTCAATGCCCCGAACGATCGATCCGAGGCGGGGAGCATTAGGTTATTCCGAAAATGGCCGGAGCGTAGGCCGTAAAGGAGATACCACAGCCCAATCGGAGCGACTGCCCAGGCGGATTGGAAATGCAGGTATCGGCTCCAACCATTCTGATCCGGGAGAACGTAGCCGTAACCCGTGGGCACGGAACCGCGTGACGAAGGAATGGGCAGGGAAAAAAGGAGTGGCGTATTGACGTTGCCTTCCTCTCCCCAATAGAAGCGCGGATGCGAAATGACGATCTCAACACCGCTGACAAGAAGCGCCACAAAGCATAACGAGAAAATCCAATGTGTGATCCGAACCGTCGCGGAATGTCGCACGGGGATTCGGTTTCCCGTTTCCGATGGCACAGCACCAGCGGTACCCCGTTCGGACGCGTAGGAGCTTTCGGACATTCTCTTTATTTGTGCGCCGGCGACAATTTTTTGACAGCAATAAGTAGCAGGGAGATGTCTTCGCACCCATTAACGGTGAAACGGTGCATGACATGGGGTCTCAGGTCGGTCCCACATTTTGAGGCTAGGGCTGCCATTCCATTTGGCCGACACGAGGGGTGACAAGCCCGCACTGCCTCCCTTCTGAACTCGGACGGCAGATCCATTTCAGCGTCATCGTTGTCCCCGGTCTGAGTTTCATCGCCACGGATAGGGCGTATTGCGGCACCCAAACCTATGACATTTGCCACTTGAAACAGCGGAGTGAGGGCAGGTAGGTGGACGATTTTGGCAGAGCAATCCTGTTGCCGCTCTCGCTGGGAACGGGATGCAGAAAGACGGTGCGCCTGGTCCAGCCATGAGGTTCGCGAGTCGAGGACGCTAGAGGACTTGCGCACTGTTCCAGGACGCTGCCGCGCTCTTCGGCAAACGCGTTCGAGTTCTGCACGGATGGCAGGTCTGGGGTAGATCCAACCAAAGGGGTTATCACTGTTAACACAAGGGGCAGGAACGCGCCTTCAGCGCTTTGCTTCAAGTAATGGGAGGTCCCTGGGGCTCGCGCCCCAGGCTAGAGTTGTGAAGGGCCTTTGGCCTCGGGCGGAGGAATCAAAAGTCACTCGGGGGAAGGGTCAGAAGGGTCAAGGGAATCCGCCTCGTTCCCTCGGCGGCTACGAGATCCCCTCCACTGAATCGGGGCTATCCGCGACGCGCACGCCGCGGTAAGCCTTGGTCGTGAGCGCTTCCCTGCCCTCTTCAGCCCGCGTCGTGATCATCGGTGGCGGCATCGCCGGATGCAGTCTGGCCTATCATCTCACTGAACTCGGCTGGCGCGATGTCGTCGTGCTCGAGCAAGGCCAGCTTGCCGGCGGCACGACCTGGCATGCGGCCGGTCTGGTCGGCCGGCTTCGGACTTCCACCAGTCTCACCACCATCAATCAATACAGCGCGGATCTGTATCAGAAGCTGGAGAAGCTGACCGGCCATCCGACGGGCTGGAAGCAGGTGGGCAGCTTAATCTTGGGTCGCTCCGAGGCGCGGATGACGCAGCTCCGGCGCACCATGGCCATGGCCGAATGGTTTGGAGTCGAATCCCATCTCATTTCCGCCGACGAGGCCAAAGCAAAGTGGCCGCCACTGCGCGTGGACGACATTCTGGGTGCTGCCTGGCTCCCGCATGACGGCAAGGTGCTCCCCAAGGAAGTCGCCCTCGCGCTGGCCAAGGGTGCACAATCCCGCGGCGCCCGATTCCTCGAGGGCATCCGGGTCACCGGTATCCAGCATCGCGATGGTCGCGCCACCGGCGTCGAAACGTCGACGGGAACGATCACCGCCGAGATCGTGGTGCTGACCGGCGGCATGTGGGCGAGAGAGCTTGGGCTGCGATGCGGTGTCTCGCTGCCGCTGCACGCCGTCGAGCATCACTATGTGGTCAGCAATCCGATCCCAGGCGCCTTCGACGAACTGCCGGTGGGACGTGATCCCGATCTATGCCTGTATTTTCGCGGCGAAGGAGACTCGGTGATGCTCGGTGCATTCCAGGCAGAGTCGAAACCGTGGAATGTCGATCCGGTGCCCGCGAACTTCTCCTTCCAACTGCTGGATCCCGACTGGGAGAAATTCTCGGAACCCCTACGACATGGAAAGCATCGCATCCCGGCGCTCGAGACCAGCGGGTTCCAGAAATTCGTCAACGGCCCGGAGAGCTTCACGCCGGACAACCAATTCCTGCTTGGCGAAACGCCCGAGCTGCAAGGGTTGTTTGTCGCCTGTGGCTTTAACTCGGTCGGCATTGCCAGCGCCGGTGGCGCCGGAAAATACCTGTCGGAATGGATCGTCGACGGGCAGCCATCGATCGATCTGTCCAGCGTCGATGTCCGCCGCTTCGGTCCTTGGGCCAACAACCGCACCTTCTTGCGCTCGCGGGTGATCGAAGTACTGGGCCTCCACTATCAGATGGCGTGGCCGAACCGGGAATCGGAGACGGGCCGCAACCTGCGTCTGTCGCCGCTGCACGACCGCCTCGCTGCCGCCGGGGCGTCCTTCGGGCAAAAGGGAGGATGGGAACGGCCCAATTGGTTCACCTCGACGCTGCCAGGCTGCGCTTCAACGCCCGCGATGGACTACAGTTTTGAGCCCCAGAACTGGTTCCAAAACCACGCCCGGGAACATCGTGCCGCACGCGAAAAGGTCTCTCTCTTCGATCAGTCGGGCTTCGCCAAACTCCAGGTGGCAGGACCCGATGCCCTCGCGGTGCTTCAGTTGCTTTGCGCCAACCAGATCGACGTCCCTGTAGATCGCGTGGTCTATACTGCGATGCTCAACCGCAAGGGCGGCTTCGAAAGCGATCTCACGGTGATCCGCACCGGCGCTGAAAGCTTCCTCCTGATCACAGGCACCACGCAGGGCGTTCGCGATCGCGACTGGATCCGCCGCAACACGCCGGCCGGGGCCCGTGTTTCCATCCAGGATGTCACCACGCAGTTCGGCGTCCTTGGCGTGATGGGACCGAATTCGCGTGTCCTGCTCTCGCGGCTCACCCACTCCGATCTGTCGCACGCCGCATACCCGTTCGGTGCCGCGCGACGAATCGAGCTGGGGCCGGTTACCGTTCGGGCGGTGCGCATCACCTACGTCGGCGAGCTGGGATGGGAACTGCAGGTCCCGGTCGAGCAGATGGTCGTGGTGTACGACCTCTTGAAAGTCGCGGGGGCCGATCTCGGCGTCGTGGACGCCGGCCATTATGCGATCAATTCCCTACGTCTGGAAAAGGGGTATCGGGCCTTCGGCGCTGAGCTGAGTCCCGACGAGACGCCACTCGACGCGGGACTCGACTTCGCCGTCGCCTGGAACAAGCCCGAGAGTTTCCTCGGTCGCGAGGCACTGCTCGCGCAACGCGCCGGTAGCCTTCGCAAGCGGCTCGCCATGCTGACGCTGGACGATCCCGAGCCCATCCTGTGGGGCAGTGAACCGGTGTTCCGCGATGGCGTGGCCGTGGGGTACACCACCAGCGGAGCCTACGGACACTCGCTGGGACGATCGGTGGCGATGGCCTACGTGCGCCACCCCGCCGAAGCCACCTCGGAGTTCCTCTCCACTGGACGCTACCAGATCCTGCTGAACGGAGTTCGACGGCCGGCGACCTTTCATCCGCGACCGCCCTGGGACCCAGATCGTCGGCGCATTCTCTGCTGAAGCGCAATTTCCGTTGGCTTTTCCCTCTTGTGGGTTCGGCAGCCGAGTTGCCACCGTGCGGCATGCATATCGTCCATGCAGCCAGTGAACTTCACCCGTTCTCCAAAACGGGCGGGCTGGCCGACATGGTGGGCGCCCTCGCGCAGGTGCTGGCCCGCGCGGGACATCGGGTCGATGTCGTCACACCGCTCTATCGAGGCATCCGCGCCCGGCATCCGAGCATCGTTCCCGCAAACTGGCGATTTGACCTCCCGCTGGGCTCTCGCCTCGTGACGGGCGAATTCTGGAAGCTCCAACCAGAGCCGAACCTGACCCTCTGGTTCGTCGATCAAACGGAGTTCTTCGATCGCGCCGGCATCTACAACGAGAGAAACGTCGATTATCCCGACAATGCCGAGCGCTTCACCTTCTTTTCCAAGGCGGCGGTACTGCTGGCACGTCATGTGGACGGCGCCCCGCAGGTTCTTCACTGCCATGACTGGCAAACCGGACTCATCCCCATGCTGGTCCGCGAAAGTGTCACCAGGGGCGCCTGGCCATCCGCTCCTCGGACGCTGTTGACCATTCACAACCTGGCCTACCAAGGCTGGTTTCCCAGTACCGCCTTCGGCTTCACCAATTTGCCCACGGCCTGGTTCCATCAGGAAAGTGCGGAAGCCTGGCAGCAGATGAACTGCCTCAAGGCGGGACTGAATCTTGCAGATGCGCTGTCCACCGTGAGTCCGCGCTACGCGAAGGAAATCTGCACACCTGAATTCGGTTGCGGCCTGGATCCCCTACTGCGTCGCCGCGGTCATGAGCTCTCGGGTATTCTCAACGGCGTGGACTACGGGGAATGGAACACCGACCGCAATCCCGCCCTGCCGCACGCCTACGATGCCAACCATCTCGCGGGCAAGGCGGGCAACAAACAGGCACTGCAGGAGGAACTCGGTCTCCCGGCCGACGCCGCAGCGCCCTTGTTCACCAACATCACGCGTCTTACCGATCAGAAGGGTGCCGATCTCCAACTGACGGCGTTGGAAGAAGTGCTCACCGAAGGGGCGTCCCTGCAATTCGCCCTGTTGGGTAGCGGCGATCCGCTTCTCGAAGCCGGCTACCGCGCCCTTGCTGCCGCCTTTCCGAAACAGGTGGCGGCCCGCATCGGGTTCGATC
>JANXMD010000273.1 GCA_025354845.1 Verrucomicrobiota bacterium
CGTCGGGTACGGCGACAAGGTCCCAAGAACGGGCGTGGGACGCTTGCTCGCAATCCTGTGGCTGTTTCTGGGGATGTTCCTCCTCGCAGCCTTCACGGGTCACATCAGTTCCACCCTCACGCTCAACCAACTCTCCAGTCCGATCCAATCCCCGCAGGACCTCCCCAAATACCGCATCGCAGCGGTGATCCAGAGCGGCGGCTCGGACTATTTGCAGCGTCATCACATCCGTTCCAAGCTGGTTCCAAACGAGGCCGAAGCCCTGGAGGCCGTGCGGCGTGGCGATGCGGTCGCCTTCATCAGTGCGACCCCATCGCTGCGCTATCAATTGCGGCAGGAGTCTTCAAACCGTTTTAACATCCTCCCCTTCACCATCGACCGGCGCGACTACGCCTTCGTGCTCCCGAATGGAAGCCCGCTCAGGGAGCCACTGAACCGTCAGGTACTTCAACTCTTGACGCTCCCCGAATGGCGGGAGCTTTTGTTCAAATATCTGGAGGAATGAGGGCATGAATCCCGGGTCCTCAGCCATTGCCGCGACGCCGTCCGCAGTCGTGCCCGGAGCCATCGGATCTCGCGGCGGACTTCGAAGGTTTTCCTCATGAAATATGGACTTTTTGGCCCGATGAAGCGCTCCACGGAGTGCCGCTTCGAGCAGCGCGAGCTCACCGGCGGGCGAATCGCCCTTGCGATTGACCACGAACCCATGCCGGGCGTCACCGCGGCCATGTTTCGGTGGTGGTTTGAACACATCGACGGCGACTCGAACTTTACCAACCAGGGATTCACCGGCCCCAAGACACCGGTGTACCGGCTATGGCATCCGCACGACCACATTCTCGTGCGGTGGGTCAAAGTGAACCGCGACCAGGAAGGACGCGTCGCGGTGGGAAGCATCCTGCATGTGGAGGAGGCGCTCGGCGGAAAGCATCCCTCCAAGACCCGCGTCTGGGTCACGCGATTTGACAACGCCGCCTTCAACTTCTCCCTCGGAAACGGCGCCGCCTCCTTCGGTGAAGTTCGGCACTTGTACTCGGATTCCGCGGAGGGGCTCCGGCTGCGCACCGAGATGGACTTCGGTGTGCGTTGGCCGCTGATTGGCGCCTGGGTCAATCGGCTTCTCCGTAGCAAGGCATTCACTCCCGAATTGATCGCCGCCTGGGTGACCCACAACGTGGAGGAGTGCGGTGAGACCGAACGATTCCTGCCTCAACTTTACGCTCACGCCTCGAAACAGTGACCCATCCTGTTGGGTTGGATTCCAAAGTCTTGAACCGCCATGGCCAAGGGATTCTTTTTCAATCTACCGGCACACGGGCACATTAATCCAACGCTCCCCCTCACCCAGGAGTTGGTGCGTCGGGGCGAGGAGATCGTCTACCTCACCGGCGAATCCGAGCGGCGAAAGATCGAAGGCACCGGCGCCACATTCCGGGCGCTCCCCTACGACCTACGCGGCTTTTCCAAGTCACCGAAATCGCCGGAGGTGGATTTTCTCCTGTTTGATTGCGCCCTCAAGTGCCTCCCGTCGCTGATTGAGACCGCTCGTCGGGAGAAGCCGGACTACATTCTCTACGACTTCGTCAACCTCTGGGGAAAAATCCTGGCCGAGCAGCTGCGCATTCCAGCGATTGCGGTCTATCCCAATCCCGTTCCAGTTCGTGCGATGATGCCGCCGGCTTTTGTCTTCACACTGATCGACGTCCTGCTTCCGCTCGGGCGCCGCGTGGCCCGCCTGCGACGGGAGCTCGCAACCCGGTTCCAACGGACGCCCGAAACTCTCGTGGAGTTTCTCACCGACACACGGCGTGATCTCGGGATCGTGCTCACTTCGGAGCGTTTCCAGCCGCGACGTGAGGATCTGGGGCCGGCCTTCCGATTCGTCGGGCCGTGTTATCCAGTGCTTCCCGATGCTCCGGAGTTTCCGCTGGAGCTCCTGAAGGGGCGACCGGTGATCTACATTTCGCTGGGCACCGTTTACGGCGATAATCGTCGCTTTTTTCACCGCTGTATCGAGGCCTTTCGCGACGTGGACTGCCGGGTGGTTGTGTCCACCGGAAATGGAGTCGCCCCGGAGGTTTTTCAGGACCTTCCGCCGCAGTTCATCCTCCGTGGCTTCGTGCCCCAGTGGGAAATCCTGGAACGGGCCAATCTGTTCATCACTCACGGCGGCATGAACAGCATCCACGCCGGCCTCTATCACGGAGTTCCCATGATTGTCGTGCCGCAGGGACTCGGAACGGATCAACACGGCAACGCGCGGGTCGTGGAATCCCTCGGCGTTGGCCAGCGGATCAATGGACATTTCTTCCGTCCCGCGTCGCTCCGCGCCCATGCGTTGCGCCTGATATCGGACACCAGCGTCCGCTCCCGAATGGACGCATTGAGATCCGAGTTCCGCCATTCCGAGGGTCCCCGGCGTGCCGCAGACGAAATCCTCCGATTCACCCAAAACGCATCGTGATCCGCAGGCAACGCCTCCCTACTGTCATCGCATGAACCCTTCCAAGACACCCCTTCGGGTCCTCATCACGGGGGGGACAAGCGGCATCGGCCGGCAGACCGCGATCGCACTGGCCAAGCAAGGGGCCGAGGTCATCCTGACCAGTCGCAATGAATCGCGTGGAATGCGAACGGCCGAAGAGATTCGGCGGATGACCGGAAATCCGCGGGTGACCTCCCTGCCCCTTGATCTGGGGACATTGGCTTCCGTTCGGTCCGCAGCCGCGCAAATCACGGATCAATATCCGACCCTCGACGTACTCATCAACAATTCCGGAATCCTCCGGATGAAGCGCGAGGTCAGTGCGGACGGATTTGAGCTGAACCTTGCCGTCAATTTCCTGGGTCCATTCCTGTTCACTCTCCTGTTGCTCAAGCCCCTCCGGGCGGCCCCAAGGGCGCGCATCGTGATGCTGGCATCCGATGCCCATCTCAAGGGCCGGCTCGATTTCTCCGACCTCCAGCTCACGAAGGGCTATCAGTGGTTGAAGGCCTACGGCGGGTCGAAACTCGCGGTGGTCGCCTTCACCCTGTCACTCTCCAAACGCCTCGCGGGATCGACCGTTACGATCAATTGTCTCCATCCCGGGATGGCGCGCACCCAGATTTGGCCGCGGGAAACTTTTGGAGAGCGCCTGTTTTCCAACGTCGTCAGCCTCTTCGCCATCCGCGACTCGGTGGCAGCAGCCCATGTACTCAACCTCGCGGTCGGCTTGAGCCTTGAAGGCAGGAGTGGGCTGTACTTCGATCGGGACCGGGAGACCACGCCGTCGCCCGAGGCGAGCGACCCCGCACTCCAAGACCGACTCTGGCGATGGAGCGCCCAGACCGCCGGAATGGTTTCCGACGACGTGTGAGCTCCTGAATTCAGCACCGGTCGCGACGGATACCGTCCAATAAAAAACGGCCCGGAACGTTTGTTCGCGGGCCGTATCGGGAAAATCAAACGGCTATCGATCAGAAATCGATGCCCGACTTGCGGAGCTTCTTGCGGTCCAGAGTGGCCCCGAGGACGCTCACCTTGCGGCGACTGGCCTTGGCCTTGCGGTGGTACAGAATGATCACCGGTTGGTAGAACTTACCCTCACCCGGATCCGCCAGCTTGGCGATTTCGCCCTGGGCGATCTGGATGACCTCCTCCATCAACTTACCGTGCCCATTCTTGAGCTTCTTGATCTGGCTCTTCTTCACCCGACCCAACTTGATCGTGCTGGGGGGAGTGGAAGCCGCCGGCTTCGCTTCATCCGCGGAGTCTCCGACCAATTCCTTGTTCTTCATAGGGGCTTAATTAAAGGGGTGCGCTGGGATTGTTGCCGGAGGGTCAGTTGAAAAGACCGGCGGGGACCGACTTCTTTTCTGCCTTCAAGGTGTAATGAACCACGATGGGAACGAGAATCTTGTTGGAATCCGCGATCTTCGCGCGAACCCGGGAAAGCGTCTCGGAAACCTTTTCCGCAAGCTTGCCGCGACCCTTCTTCAGTCGGCGGATCTGAGAGCTCTTTTTCTTCCCTTTGTGGATCACGATTGGATGAAGGATTTTGTCAGACATGTTTGGAAAAAGTGAGGACGTTGAAGCTCCAGTAACCGGAGTTATTTCGTATCCGCGTTCGACGGTTCTGGCAATGGATTTTCCACCTATTTGGTTCCGCCTTGAGGATTCCTGATCCGGACGGCGCAGAGCTTCCCGGGTTCCTAGGAAGGCCTGGGACAAAGCCGTTTGAATCCCCCTCCCCGGCACACCACTTCTCGACACCCCGCTCCGGATCCCTCTACGTTTGTCTTCCATGAAGGACGCTGGAATTGAAGCCATGAACGTCTTCGGAGGGGTGGCGTTTCTGGACGTGATGGAGCTGGCCCAGCA
>JANXMD010000276.1 GCA_025354845.1 Verrucomicrobiota bacterium
TTGGTGATCTTGGTGCCGTTCACTTCCACGCACCATTGCCGGGCCCACAGGCGACCCCCGCTGGGGATGGTCCACGGAAGGACCGAGGAGACGTCTTCAAGGAACACGCTACCCTTGGCATTCCACTGCAGGCTGGCTCCGTAGATGTCAGCCAGAACCAGGGTGCTCGTCGATTCCTGTTCGAGAAATGCCTGCTGAGGGGGTTCGACCTCGAACCGCTCGAAGCGCACGACGGGTGCGGCTCCGGGGACGATACGGAAGGCGGGCCGCCCGCCCGGAACCTCGGAGATGATCCGCGCCTCGCAGCCGATAATGCGGCGGACGTTGTTCCGGATGTCGACCGTTTTGCGGATGGTCCAGCTGCCGTTGGGGAAGTAGAGCGTGGTCGCGCCGGAATCAATCGCGGCCTGGATGGCCACCGAGGCATCGCGCCGGTCGTTCGGAACGGCGCCGTGCTGGAGCGGACTGTCCCATTTGGACAGCGGATCCCAAGGCACTTCGGGCGCCTCCTCGATCGGCAGGTAGAGCGCGTACTGCGGGGCCGGGTGGATGTTGATCACTGAATGGGAAACGAACTCGCGCACCTCCGGCCCGACCACGCCTTCCCCATGCCCGGTGCGGTTTTCGATGGCGTTGGTGTATCCCGGAGTTTTCAACTGGCGCGCAAACAGGATGCCGTTGTTGACCATCGCGGGCTGCGGGCGTTTCGAGGGAAGCCCCCGAAAGATACCCTCGGTGACGGTGATGAATCCGGTGGGATCGCTGTTCTGAATGGTGGGAACGCTGTTGGTGCTGCGCAAACCACGGATATTGACCACCTGGCCGCGATTCCGGATCCCGGCCACGCCCTGTCCGACCAGTTCGACGTCTTCCATCGTCACCGAATGCACGGCGTTCGCCATGCTGATGCCAATGTCAAACCCCTGCACTCGCAGGTGCTGGATCAACAGCGGTCCCTCCTGCTCGGTGTGGCTCATGTCCAGGCCAACCGAAGTGCCGGGAGTGTCGGCGATCAGGGTGACATCCCGAACGCATCCCTGTTTGTTGGCCAAGAATTGCAGGGCGATAACGCCGGGATTCCCCTGGCCGGTGTGGATCGTGAGGTTCCGAACCGCGTTTCGATAATGTTTGGACAGGCTGGCACCGGTCCAGAGCAGGGCCTTGGCGCGACCACTATTGCTAAACCCTGGGGCGTAATCGGTGAGCCGCAGGACTGTCCCGGCACGGCTTTGACCCTGAAGGATGGTTGCCCGCTGGCTGAGTTCACCGTCGTCTGAGCCCGGCCAGCGAAGCGGCCCCGACAGCACGTACACGCCGTCTGGAAGGTAAATAATCCGGTTACCGGCGGGATGATCGATCAGCGCCTGCTGGATGGCCTCGGTATCATCGGTCTTTCCGTCGCCCTTGGCGAAATAGGGCGATTGGGTCACGTCGATGATCCCGGCGTCCTTGGGAAAGACGATCGACTCCGCCCGAAGGGCCGGAATGGCCGCCAAGAGGGCGAGGAACAGTCGGGTCAGGAACAGTCGATGCATGAGAGTCAGGCCGGAGTCCCGGGAAGTGCGGGTCCACCTCGCAACGATACGGACGCCGTCCCGTGTGGCGAGCGTTTTGCCGTCCGGCTGGTTCTGACTCAGGACTTAAGCGGACGAATCCGCAATTTTCGGAAGGAAATCTCGTCGCCGTGGTCCTGCAGCAGGATGGGCGTGGCGAACTTGGTGCCCCACTTCGCCTCATTCTTGAACTTACTGGCCGCCTTGGCGGCAATCATTTCCGCCGAGCCGAGATCGTAGGCCACGATGCGTTTCCCGTTCAGCCAGTGCTCGACGTGGTCTCCCCGCACCACCACCGACGACGTGTTCACCTGCCCGGGAGGGCGGAGGTCGCGTTCCGAGGGTGGCAGGGCGTCGTAGAGCGAGCCCGTTTGCCGCTTCGGTCCCACGAGGGCATCGGGATGCAGCGCGTCGTCAATCAGCTGGTACTCGTGTCCGATGGGCGCGCCGCGTTTTTCGTCGATGAAGTACTTCACACCGCTGTTGGCGCCCGGCGCCACCTTCCATTCCCACTGCAGCTCGAAATTCTCAAACGTGCCGGTGGTCACGATGTCCCCGCCGCCTCCCTTGGCGGTGTGCTTGAGCCAGCCGTCCTCGACGATCCAGCCCTGAGCCGGAAAGGCGGGCTTGCCGAAACCACGCCAGCCGTCGGTGGTGTGACCGTCAAAGAGCGGAATCCATCCCGCGGCGTCCGACTTGGGATCCGCGGCGTTCAGCGTGGCGGCGGCGATCCAAAGTCCGACCAAGGCGGAGGAGAAAAGGCGGGAAGTCATGGGCAAGGGAAGTGGAGCCCCCAGTCAGGCTGGAGCCGGGTGCGTCGTCAAGCCGCAGCTGGGTGGCTGGCGGGATCCAGCAGCGGAAGCAGGCGCCGGACAATGACCGGCCAGGTGAACTGTTCGGCGTTGGCCTTGAATCCGGCCTGGGCGAGATCGCGTCGTTGCGCGTCGTCGCGCAGGAGTGTGTGGACCATTTCGACAAACCCCTTCTCATCCCGAGCGTGACAGCGGCCCAAAAACGGTGCCTGCGCCAGATCACGTCCCGTGCAGTGCCCCACCGTAGTCGCCACGGCCAGCCCGTGCGACAACCCGGCCATGAGCGTGGTTCGCCGTTCGGACACGCCGTCGATGAACGGGAGTGCAAGGAGATTGGCAGCGTGCAGGGCCGCGGAAACCTCGGCCGCGGGCAGGTACCCCAGCGGCCGGTAGAATTCGCGCATCCCTGGGGGAAGACCGAGCTCCGGAGCGCCGCCGATCACCACCAAGGCCACGGGAATTCCCGCCGCGCGCGCACTGCGCCAGGCATCCAGGATCCAGTAGAACTGCTTGGCGGCTCCCAACGTTCCGAAATAGGCGAGGATCTTTACCGCCGGATCGAGTCCCTGGGAGAGCCGCCATTGGCGCGCGTGATCCGGACCGACGGCGATGGGTTCAATGCTGGTGGGCGAGGGCAGGAGCGAAAGTTTGGGCGCGATTGCGGGGAGGCGCTTGGACCAATCTTCGGCCCAGCGGCCGGTGGAGATGGCGACCGCATCCGCCGCTGACAGCAGCCCCTTCCACTGCCGGCGGTGTTGCAGCGCGTACCACAGTCGGGCCGGATGCCATTCGAGATCGGCCATGATTTCATGGGCGATGAAGACCTGGCGATTGCCCAGCTTGCGCAGATCGCGCCAGAGACGGGGCAGATTCCGATTCGCCCCTCCGCGGCCGTACATGTGGGGAACGTACTGCCACAGCAGCACCGAATCGTTGGGGTATTCGGACAATTCGGCGGCGATCCAATCGAGGTCGCTCCAGTCGCCGATGCTGGCGCGAACCTGGAAGTTGCTCCCGGCGGCCGCGCCGGGTGAGGTCAGCACCGTCACCGGATGGGTCGCCGCCAACTCGGTGGCGAGCCGGTGGGTGTGGTCCGCAAGACCCCCTCGCTTGGGAGGCAGGAGGTCGGAAAGGATGACGATGCGCCGGGCCACGACCGAGGGTGTATCAGAGCGGTTCGCGACGGGCTAGGAGCTCTTCCGCCGCGGTGGTCACGCGGGTGACCGAGTGGGAGTGCATGCAGCGGAAATCGATGGGGCATTCCCGCAGAAAACACGGGGCGCACGGGGCGTCGGGGCGCAGCAGGCGATGTCGCGGGTCGCCGGGCAGCCCCGGGCCAGTAAGCTCAATCGAGGTGCTGCCGAAAGGAACAATCACTGGCGTGCCGACCGCGGCGGCCACGTGCATGGGGCCGGTGTCGTTGGTGAGCACCACCGAACACAGGGACAGGCCTGCACCGAGTTCACGGAGCGAGGTCTGACCCGCCAGCACGCGAATCGGAGCGGCATTGCTCAACTCCTGGGCGATGGCCTCCGCCGCCGTCCGATCCGCGGGTCCGCCAAACACCAGGAATCCACGACCGCCGACCGCCGCGAGCCGGGTTGCCGTCTCGGCGAAATGCTCCCGGGGCCAACGCTTGGCAGGGCCGTACTCAGCGCCGGGATTGAGGCCGATCCACCGAATCTCGGAACCGATCTGGAAGCGGGTTCGGAGTGCTTCCTGCTCGGTCGGGGAAACGTGGAGGAAGGGAGCCACGGGTGTGGGATCTGCTCCCATCGCCGCCACGAGACGCAGGTAATGTGCCGTGTGGTGAGACTCGGGACCAGGCCGCGGCGACCCGGTGGCCCCGCCCGTCACTGCCGCCTCGATCTCAGCCGGCGTCCGCTTGCGCATGGAGACCAGGCCGGCGGGAGGAATCACCACGTCGGTGAGCAGGAGGTTTCGCCCGCTCCGCGCAACGCCAAGGCGCCGGGGAATCCGTCCGAGCCACGCTTCCAGTGCCACTCGGTGGGAATTGGGAAAAAGGATCGCGAGATCGTAGGCGCTCGCGCGGAGTTGGCGCGCCACCGAAAGCAGTCCCTCCTCCTTGCCAAACGGGAGAACCGCATCGAGGTCGGGGTGACCGGTCCAGAGATCGGCCAGCTTGGCAGGTGACAGCAGCTCGATTCGCGACTGGGGAAAGCGTTGGCGCAAACGGCGCAACGCCGGCGTCGTCATGATCGCGTCGCCGAGCCAGTTTACCGACCGCACCAGGATGCGCTGCGGATCCGAGGGCCGGCGCGGAGAGGCGGGTGGATTCGCCATAACTCAGGTTTCGGTCTCGGTCTCCGTCTCGGGAGCCCGTTTGGCCGCGAGCGCCTGCTGTCGCGCGGACGGCGGCTTCCAGCGACGATGCACCCAAAACCAGTTGGCAGGATCGCGCCGGATCCCCTCCTCGAGCCGGGCGTTCACGTCGCGCTGGACATCCTCCACCGGGCGCAGGTGGCCGGCGGCGTCGCGCAGCGGGATTTCGGGACCGATCTCGATTCGCCAATGCGCCAGTCGGGTGCGGAAGCAAATCGCGGAACGCAACGACGCATCGTATCGCAGTGCCAGCGTTGCGGCGGCCGGATTGCACGAGGCGGGATGCCCGAGGAAGGGAAGCCAGAGCCCGCGGTCGCCACCGTGCTGGTCGGAGAGCAGCGCGATCAGCATGTTTCCCTCGTTCAAGGCACGCCGCAGCGCGTCGGCACCGCTGCGGCGTTCGAAAAATTGCACGCGGCTGCGCTCGCGAAGGTCGAGCAGGATGCGGTCCAGCGCCGGTTGACGCAGCGCGCGGTAGGTGGTGCCGAAGCGGCGGCCCGGCAGTTGATCGGCGGTGCGGGCGTAGAGCTCGAAGTTTCCGAAATGGCCGACCACGCCCACGATGTTGCGGGTCTCGGACCGTAGCGCGTCATCCACCCCGGACCATTCGAGCCGTTCCTCCACCGCCTCGCGCGTCATGAAGGGTGTCTTTACGGTGCAGGCGTAGTTCTCACCCAGCCGGCGAAAGTTTTCCTTGGCGATGGCGAATCGCTCGGCGGCGTTGAGATCCTTGCCGAACACCCGTTCGAGGTTTTCCAACGCCACGCGCCGGTGGCGTCGATCCACGACGAAGGCCACCGCCCCGGCGGCACGGCCGAGCCTGGCCACGGCGTCCAGCGGAAGCAGCTGGAGCAGCCGGATGAATCCCATCACGACCCAGGCGAGCAGCGTGTTCACGGGATCATTTGAAGCAGATGCGGCGCACGGCCTCGTCGAAGACGTCGGCGCCGGCGGTGATCTTGATCTCAACCCGCATGAAGTAGATTGGCAGGTCGCGACGGTCGAGTTTGGGAAAGCGCACGGCGTCCTTCTGAGTGGTCACCAGCATGTCGGCGCGCCGCTTTTTCCCGCGATTGATCGCGTCGAGCACCTCCTGCTGGCTGAACCGATGGTGATCGGCAAACCGTCGGGCGAGGACAATGTCGGCACCGAGTTCCGTGAGTTTTTGTTCGAAACTTTCCGG
>JANXMD010000310.1 GCA_025354845.1 Verrucomicrobiota bacterium
ATTCTCGATGTCTCGAAGGCTTTCGCGGTACGTGAGCTGTGCAAAAGCCAGGATCAGAAACTGCTCATAGGTGGAAAGGCGGCGAATCCTGTGGTCGCCTCGATACCGCGCGACGCACTTGTCGAATTCGTACTTGGGGAGAAAGTCCAGTAACTGGGCGAAAACGGTGCGACCCTGATTCACAGATCAGGCTTTCGCGTCAGCCTCCAGCCGAAAAGCACCAACTGGCCGCCGGGGAATTCAAATCGAAAAAACACCGAAACCTACTTCTCGCCAATGTTTGCAGCAGTCTTCTACGTTTCCCCAGAAATCCAACCGGACAGTACTGAGATTAAGATTAAGATTAAGATTGAGAGACGATGGGGCGGTAGAGTTTGAGCGCGTTGTCGTGAAGCACCTTGTTCATGGCGACCATCCCGCGGGGTTCGAGGAACCGCTTCGCCAGGTCCACCACCGTCGAGAGCGTGGCAAATTCGGTGCTCACCGGCCAGTTGCTGCCGAACACGAGTCGGTCTTCGCCAAAGATCCGCCAAGTGGTGTCCAGAATTGGAAAATACGGCTCGAGCGTGGTTGGCGCAGTGACGCCGCGGGCACCGGTGCCTTCGACGTAGCCGGAGAATTTCATGAACACGTTGTCCACGTAATGGCAGGCAGCCATGCCCGACACCCAACGATTCGGATGAGGCGGCTTCCCCATGGGGACGTTGGCGAGGTGGTCCACGATGAAGGGGACCGTCCGAACCTTGTCGGCTACGGTGGCAACGTCCGGGAGCCGATCGGGACCGATCAGGACATCGACTACCAGGCCATGGCCGCCGAGATGTTCGAGATCGCTCCGCACCTTGCCGTCACTCAATGCGGCGGTGAGGGTATCGCCCCCGATGCGAATGCCTCGGAACTTCGGATTTTTGGCGAATCGTTCCAGCAGGGCAGGGAAGGCCTCCGTCCCCGGCTTGAGATTACCGATGAAGCCGGTGAGGAAGGGTTCGTGTGCGGTGAGATCGAGGATCCACTGGTTGTCCTCGGGCCAAGGGCTGGCTTCGACCACGATGGTGGAACGGATTCCCAACGGACGCGCGAGCGCCAGATATTCGGCGGGGAGCACTGGCCGGTAGAGCCGCGTCTCAGACGCCGAGGGCCAGGGAACCCCCTGCGTTCGCCGCGGATCATAGAAGTGGGTGTGGGTGTCGAGGATTCCCGGGCCGGTGGGCTCCTTTACCGTGGCACATCCGGCGGCCGTTGCCGCGAGGGCCGCCCCGGCTTGGGCCAGAAACCGGCGGCGAGTGGTGGCGGGGGTGGACATCGGTGGCGATCATGGCAATCACGACGTCGCAACGCAATTGGATCGGCGTCAGGGTGGGAAGGGAATCGCCTCGTCGCCCGGGTACCGGCATGGTTCCGCCCGATATGAAGGTGCTCGTTCTCTCCGATGTTCACTTCGCCAGTGAGGCGGAGCGTGCCCGGGCAGGACACGAGGCGCGGGTGATTGGAAATCCGCTCCTTCGTCTGGCGGCGCATGCGTGGAGGAGTGGGGTTTGGTTGCGGGATCCGAATGCCCACAATCACCGACTCGACGCCATCGTGGCGCGAAATCCGGATCCAGACCTGGTGGTGGCGAATGGTGATTTCACTGTCGACTCCGCCTTTATCGGCGCTTCGGATCCTGCGGCCCGGGAGAGTTCCCGCCTCGCGCTCGGGCGCTTGCGCGCGGCGTATTCGAATCGATTGCTGGCCACCATTGGGGATCACGACCTGGGGAAGATGAGCCTTTTCGGCGGCGCTGGCGGGCCTCGTCTGGAAAGTCTACGGCAGTGCGTCGAGAGCCTCGGACTGGAGTCGTGCTGGGTGCGGGATATCGGGGTTTACCGGTTGCTTGGAGTAACCTCCTCGCTGCTCGCCCTGCCGGTGTTCGAACGGGAATTGCTCGACGCTGATCGTCCTGGCTGGAATGAGGCCAGGGAGGCTCAACTCAAGGCGGTTCGAACCGCCCTGGATTCCCTCGGCTCCGGTCGACGGTTAATCTTGTTTGTGCACGACCCGACGGCATTGCCGTTTCTCGATCGTGAGCCTTCGATGCAGAGGGTGATCGCCTCGGGGGCGATGGAGGCCACGGTGATTGGGCATCTCCACACGCCGATGATCCTCTCGATGTCGCGTTGTCTGGCGGGGATTCCGGAGGTCCAATGGATGGGCGTGACCGCCCGACGCTACACCAGCGCGCTTCGGCAAGCGGCTTGCTGGAAACGCTTCCGGCTGCAGCTCTGCCCGTCGCCGGCCGGTTGCCAACTGCTTAAGGACGGAGGGTACCTGCGCGCAGAACTCGATCCCTCGGGCAGCCAACCACTCCACTGGGAGCGGGTTCGTCTGCCCTGGGATCTGCCGGGCGCCTGAACCTGCGAGCGCTCAGCGGCCACCGACCACGAAGGTCACTGGCGTGGAATTTCCGAAGTGTTCAAAGTCCTTAAAGGTCCAAACGACCTTTTTGTCCTTGGTCACTTCGATGAACTGCGGATTCTTCGGTCCGGCGTGGCAGTTGCCGATAAGCGTATTGCCGTTCGGGAGGCGTTCAACGCGGGTGACCCAGGCCAGAGTGATTCCAGGCAGGTCGTTCTGCGTCACTTTCCAGACGATCTCCTTGCCCGGGGTCACCTCCAGCACGCTGTGGCCGTTGCCGGTGCCGACGAGGGTATTGCCGTTGCGGAGGCGCGTGGCATAGAAGACCGAATTGCCGAAGGCTTCGGGCCCGTGGCCGTCCTTTTTCTTTTCACCGAAGAGGGGCACTTCGAAGTCCCAGACCACCTTGCCGCGGTTGTCGTACTCGCGGACGTAGCCGTCGGCCTCGTGGGCGACGAGGTAGTGTCCGTTGGCGATTTTTCGAGCGAGGCGGGTGTCGCTATGGGCATTGGGGTGATCAACCTTCAGCGGAATTTCGTGCTGGATGCGACCCAAGCGGTCCACCTCGAGGATTCGCGCCGGGCCCGACTCCACGATCATGGTGTTGCCGTTGTCCAGACGTTGGAAGGCGTGCACCTCGACCCGCTTGCCAGTGTTTCCATTGGCGGTCGCGGCGTCGTATTCCCAAACCACCTTTTTTTCACGATTCACTTCCACGACGCGCTGCCAGCCCTGTTGAGTGAGGATGTTGCCGTTGGGCAGGATCCAGGCGTCGTGGATGGCGGTCACCGGCAGTTCCCACTCGACGGCACCGCTCGGAGCGATGATGGCCAATCGGTGGGTCGAATCGTCGGCGGCGAGCACGGTGCGTGGCGTGCCGGTCTGTGCAGCCGGGAGACTCAGGGAAAGCGTCAGGCTGCCGGCGGCGACAGCCAGGGAACGCAGGCGGGAAAGCGGGGTCATGTGTTGAGACTCACTCCAAACCCGGAATCGAGGCGACCGTTTTTTTGTCATCACGACTTTGCCCGAGCCGGGTGGACGGATGCGTTTCACACTGCGCCGAGGCGCCCCACCTTTCCTCTACGCACCAGGGCTCACCGGGAGGTTCGCCCTACAAGGGGGAGACTCATTGCAGCCTTCGCGCCCCACCGGACGCGACTACGCGGCCGCGCGCTCGCGGGTGGCGCGGCGCCGGGCGGCCACGCGTTTCACGAGTTCGTCGGCGATCACCCCCGCGAGGATGACCGCGCCGATGATAGCGAATTCGAGATGAGTGGGGATGCCGAGGATGTTGATTGCGTTGTACAGCACGCGCATCACCGCAGTGCCAATGATCACGCCGGTGATAGTGCCCTCGCCGCCGCGGAGACTGCAGCCGCCGAGCACGGCAGCGGCGATGGCGTAGAGTTCGTAAAATTCGCCGAGGCCCGATGGTTGGATGGAATTGAGATTCAGCGAAAACAGAATCCCGCCGATGCCGCCGAGCAGCGAGCAGATGACGTAGGCGAGGATTTTCATCCGGTCAGTATTGATGCCGCTGTAGCGCGCCG
>JANXMD010000209.1 GCA_025354845.1 Verrucomicrobiota bacterium
CCGGTAAAAAACTTCCCCCTCGGTGCCGCTCGAAATCAAGGCACTCTGCCCTTTTGATCTGCGTTCATCCGCGTCTATCCGCGGTTTTACTCCTCTTCAACTGCTGGAACAGGGTTGAACCAAAGCGTGGCGGCTAATCGACCGGAGGCGGCGTGGGTTCTGCCGACTCTTTTTCTTCGGGCAGGAGCAACGCGATCAACGCCGCCGGCCAGAAGAGCAGACCGGCCTTGAACAGGGCGCCGCGGGTGTCGCCGACCTGACTGATCAATCCGAAGAACACCACTCCCGCCGCCGAAATGATGCGTCCAAAGTTGTAACAGAAACCCGCTCCGGTGGTACGTAGAAGCACCGGAAACAAAGGTGGAAGGCACATGGTGAACAGGCCGAAGACCCCCTGACAGAGTCCGATCAGCAGCAATCCGAAGCGAAGCGAGGACCAAGTGGGCTGCGTCCAGTAGGTGAGCGCCATGGCGCCGGCATAGGCAGCCAGCATGGCCGCGATGGTGCGTCGGTAGCCAAAGACCTTGGCCAGGCCGCCCGCGACGAAATTCCCCACCACCGATCCCACCATGACCAGGAACAACGCCGTGGTGGCGAAGCGATTCCGCTCCGCTGGGGAAAGACCCACCACCTCCGGCAGGCTGCGGACGTGGGCTTGCTGCCAGAACATGAAGGTCCAATGCGCGGTGAGGGACACGGCACAGATGAGCAACACCCGCCAGGTCACCGCGGCGACCTCGCCCCGAAACAGGTCGAGGACGCCCGGGGTCGTGGCATTCGGGAGCTTTCGCGCCGCGTGCCATTCCTCGGGTTCGGGAACGGCACGTCGGATCCACAGCACGAGCAGCGCGGGCAGAATGCCGACCAGAAAGATCACGCGGGGAGGCTGTCGTTCGAGAATCCAGCCGAAGAAGCACGCCAAGACCACGCCGAGATTCACCGCCGTTTGCAAGGTGGCTGCGATCCACGGGCGCCAGGATTTTGGCCAGGTCTCGGAAAGCAGCGACGCGCCGACGGCCCATTCTCCACCGATGCCGAGCGCGGCAAGAAACCGAAAAATCAACAGGTGCCACCATTCATGGGCGAAGTAGCTCAGTCCCGTGCACCCGGCGTAGGTGAGAATCGTCAGCGACAGGGCTCGAGACCGTCCAAGGACATCCCCGAGGCGGCCAAAAAAGGCACCCCCGAGCGCCCAGCCGACGAGAAAGGCCGCTTGGATCAGCGCGCCTTTTTGCCCGACCACCGGAGCGCTGGCCTCTACGTTCAGCAGACTGGCCACCATCGGCACGGCGACCAGGGTGTAGAGGTGCATGTCCAACCCGTCGAACAGCCAGCCCAGCCAGGCCGCCAAGCCGGACTTCCATTGCGTCGGGGAAAGATCGCGAAGACGCGGGGTAGCTGGCGGGTTCGAAATCATCGGTGGAGCGTCGCGGAGTGAAGCAGAGGTCCAGCGGGGCGACCACTGGTTTTGTGGCGGAATCTCAGCGCACCGACCCGGACCGTCCGAGGCGTCGGACTCCGGTGTACACGTTGAAGCGGCCTTCCCGCAGGAAGCCGACCAGGGTTTGGCGATTGCGCCTGGCAAACGAGACCGCCAACGAGGAGGGCGCCGACACCGAGGCCACAAACGGGATCCCACCCGCGAGTGCCTTTTGGAGGATTTCGAACGACGTTCTCCCGCTCACCAGCAGGATCCTTTTCGAAAGCGGCAGCTGCTTTTGGAGCAGCGCCCAACCGATCACTTTGTCCACCGCGTTGTGGCGTCCGATGTCTTCGCGCAGGACCACCATCGTTCCATCGGCTTCGAACAGCGCGGCCGCATGAAGTCCTCCGGTGGCGTCGAACGACGACTGCTGTCCACGCATGGTCTCTGGAAGTCGCAGCAACACCGGCGGCTGAACGATCAGCGAATCCCGGATCGGAGCGAAGCGGCGGCGAAGTGCCTGGATGCTGGCCGTGCCACAGAGGCCACAGCTCGAAGTGGTCAGCTGGGTCCGCGCCCGAGGGAACGCACCGGAAGACCGCGTGTCGGCGCGGACGACATCGAGCACGTTTCCCTCGCGGTTTCGAGAGGAGTGACGGATTCCAAGCAGATCGGACGCCTCGTGAATCCATCCCTCGGCCAGCAGGAATCCCGCAGCGAGTTCCGGATCGTGACCCGGCGTGCGCATGGTGACGGTGACCGCCTGCCCATCGACCCGCAGCTCCAGTGGCTCCTCGATGGCGAGCACGTCTTGAAGTCGCCGCCGGCGTCCCGGCGATTCCCATCGTACCACTTGGGTCATCGACCTCTCCTGGTTTGGGTGACGCGCATCAACGCTTGATCCTGAAAACTCAGTTCAAACCACAGAGACACTGATGAACACAGGTGCTGAGAGAGGGAAATCGATGGGACGTTACTCAACGAACTTCACCTTCTCGATGGGTGCGGATCTTCTCGGACGACGTCATTCGGATCGGTGTCCCTCTGTGTGGCTCTGTGGTTTCACTCTCATTTAACTGCCGGATTGCGGTTGACCGGTGACACGGCTTCAAGGGTGACCATGGCATTGTACTCCGGGACGCCGCCGACGGGATCGGTGACCCCATGACGGAGCAGCAGGTTCCCCTCGGGCCAGTGAACTTGGAGGCTTCCGCGGGCGAGTGGCGCCGGAAACAGGGTGCCTTCGTAGCGG
>JANXMD010000334.1 GCA_025354845.1 Verrucomicrobiota bacterium
CGGCCCGCAAGGCGCGTGAGGCGGTCCGCAAAACGGCGCTATCCGGCGGCGGCCTTCCCGGCAAGCTGGCGGACTGCTCAGATCGCGATCCGGTCAATACCGAGCTCTACATCGTCGAAGGGGACTCTGCAGGCGGCTCCGCCAAGCAGGGACGCGACCGCAAGTTCCAGGCGATCCTTCCGATCCGCGGCAAGCTGATCAACGTGGAGAAGGCGCGGTTGGACAAGGTGCTTCAGAACAACGAAATCCGCACCATGATCACCGCCATCGGCACCGGCATCGGCGCCGGCGAGGGTGAGGGCGCCTTCAACATCGAGCGCCTCCGATACCACAAGATCATCATCATGACGGACGCGGACGTGGACGGATCGCACATCCGCACCCTTCTGCTCACTTTCTTCTACCGGCAGATGACCCAGCTGATCCGCGATGGTTATGTCTACATCGCGCAGCCGCCGCTGTATTCGGTCACGCGAAAAAAGCGTACCGATTACGTCGACGACGACGTCCAGCTCAACCGCATCCTGCTCCAGAACGGAGTCGAGGAAGTCCGTCTCAAGAACCTTGGCGACGGCAAGGAGATCCCAGCGAAGCAACTGGAGGAAATCCTCGGACTGCTCGAGACGCTCGACAAGCACGCCACCTACATTCAGCGCACTGGTGGCAACTTCGCCGATTACGTCGAACACCGCGGCCCTGACGGTTCCCTGCCCCTACACTTGGTGAAGGTGCGTGAAGGCAACGACGAGTCGGTCCACTACTTCGTCACCAACGAATCCTTCGAGGAATTCAAGGCCAAGAACCTCGACTTGCTCGGCGATGCTGAGGCCCGGGAAAAAGCCGACAAGACGGACAAGAAAAACGTGATCCGTCGCGCGACACATCACGACCTGCATCTTGAGAGCAAGGCCATCGGCGAACTGCTCGGCAAGCTCACGAAACGCGGGTTGGCGGTGGAGCACTATGCTGCCCAGGACAAACCGCTGTTTGAACTCATCGAGGGCGAAGGCGAGCGCGCCACCACGACCGCTCTCTTCTCCATTCCAGAGATCCTGGCGGGCGTGAAGGCCGTCGGCAAAAAGGGCATCCAGATCTACCGCTTCAAGGGTCTCGGCGAAATGGACGCCAAGGAACTCTTCGAAACCACGATGGATCCGAAGAAGCGCAAGCTCCTGCGGATTGATCTCACCGACGCCGTCGAGGCCGAGGAAATGTTTACCCGCCTGATGGGCGACGAGGTTGAACCGCGCCGCCAGTTCATTGAAGACAACGCCCTCAATGTCCGCAATCTGGATGTCTAAGGTGTCGAGCTTGACCCGTGTAGTCACGCGTAACCACATTGACTTCATGAAGACCAAGACCGCTGTCACGGGGGTTTCCTCCGAGGAATCGGAGTCGGCTGTGTTGCGAGAAGTCGCCACGGTCCCGGGGGTGGGACCAAGCATCAGTGTCCGGTCCGCGAAGGCGCACTTTTCGGCGCTGCTCGATTTGGTGGCGACCGGCCGCGAGATCACCATCACAAGTGACGGCAAGCCCAAGGCGGTGCTGTCGCCATTGGCTGGGCGCGGCTCTCGAAAGGTGTTTACCGGCACTTGGGATCACTTGAAGAAGATGCCGCCGTGGCGCAGCGGCCCGGCCGCCGAAGAGATCATCCGCAAAGACCGCGACGGGCGGAGTTGGTAGCGCATGTATCTCGACTCCTGCATTCTCGCCAAATTGCTGGTCGCCGAACCGGACAGCGATTTCTTCGTCGCCTCGCTGGAAGGCGAGGCTCTGGTGACTTCCGAACTGGCCCCGACCGAAGTTTTCTCGGCCCTGCTCGCGCGCGAACGCACCGGGCAGATCTCATCCGCTGACCGTCGACGGGCGTGGAAGGAATTCCAGGCGCGTTTGGAGTCCGGTGAGATCCGCCTGGAGCCGCTGGACTCAACCGTGCTCCGCAAAGCCGTACACCTGCTAGACCGGTGTCACCCCAATGTTCCGCTGCGGACGCTCGACGCCCTGCATCTCGCCACGGCGGACCTTTGTCACGATTTTCCCCTGACGACCACCGACGGTCGGATGCGGGACGCCGCCAAACTGCTTGGGTTCCAACTTTTCCCCGTGACCGGCGAGACACCGACCCGCTGAGCCTTTCATACCATGCCCGACGACTCCGAACCGCTGCCCCCGTCCCCATCGCCATCGCCCTCGCCATCGCCCTCCCCCGCCCCGTCCGGTGGCGCCTACTCGATTGGTGAGAAGATTTCCAAGATCAACGTCGCCGACGAGATCAAGGCCTCGTTCCTTGACTACTCGATGTCGGTGATCATCTCGCGCGCCTTGCCCGACGTGCGCGACGGTCTTAAGCCTTCCCAGCGCCGCATCCTGTACGCGATGCACGAGCTGTCGCTCTTTCCCGGCCGCAAGCACTACAAGTGCGCGAAGATCTGCGGCGACACCTCCGGCAACTACCACCCCCACGGCGAGGCGGTGATCTACCCTACCATGGTCCACATGGCCCAGCCTTGGGTCATGCGCGAAAAGCTCGTGGACGGCAAAGGGAACTTCGGCTCGGTCGAAAATGATCCGCCCGCGGCGATGCGTTACACCGAGGCCCGCCTCACGCACCTCGGCGCCGTCCTGATGCAGGACATGGACAAAGACACGGTTGACTTCGTCCCGAACTACGACGAACGCATGACCGAGCCGACGGTGTTCCCGGCGGCCTTTCCCAACCTGATTGTCAACGGCGGCACCGGCATTGCGGTCGGTATGGCCACCAACATGGCCCCACACAATCTGGCGGAAGTCATCGACGGCATCTGCGCCCAAATCGACAAGCCCGACATCACCAACGCCCAACTGCAGAAATTCATCAAGGGCCCAGATTTCCCCACCGGCGGCATCCTTTGCGGCATCGAGGGCATCGGAAAGTATTTCGAGACCGGACGCGGCAGCGTGAAGCTCCGCGGCAAGGTCGGCATCGAGCAGATGAAGGGCAACCGGGAGCAGCTCGTCATCACCGAGATCCCGTTCAACGTCAACCGGGCGGCGCTTGAAGAGCAGATTGCCGACCTGGTGAACACCAAGGTCATCACGGACATCAGCACCATCCGCAACGAATCGGATGAGAACTGCCGTCTAGTCATCGAGCTGAAGCGCGACGCCATCCCCAAGGTGGTGATCAACAACCTCTTCAAGCACACACAGCTTGAGGTCAGCTTCAGCGTCAACGCGCTCGCCATCGATCACGGCAAGCCCAAGACGCTCTCGATGCGCGAGCTCATCGCGGCCTACGTCGATCACCGACGCGAAGTCGTTCTGCGCCGCACCCGCTTCGAATTGCAGAAGGCCGAGGATCGCGCCGAGATCCTCGAGGGCTACCTCTGTGCGCTCAACAACCTCGACGAGTTCATCCGAATCATCCGGAGCTCCAAGAACCGCGACGAAGCCAAGGTCAAGCTGCTCGCCTTCGAATGGACCCGTGCCCAGGTCGAGCGCTGGAGCATCCTGATCCGCTCCGAAGCACGCCTGAACAAGGGCCGTTACGCGCTCACCGATCGGCAGGTTGACGCCATCCTCGAACTCCGACTCTACCAGCTCACCGGGCTGGAAATGGACAAGGTCAAGGCCGAGTACAACGAACTCATCGAGCGCATCAAGGACCTCCTGGACATCCTCGCGAAAGAATCGCGCGTGATGTCGATCATCAAGAAGGAGCTCAAGGACATCAAAGACAAGCACGGCAACGCGCGCCGTACCGACATCGTGCCGGACGAGGGCGAGATCGCCATCGAGGACCTCATCGCCAACGAGGGCGTGATCGTCACGCTGACCCACAATGGCCTGATCAAGCGGACCAACGTCTCCAGCTATCGTGCCCAGCGACGCGGCGGCAAGGGCGTCATCGGCATGGCCACCCGCGAATCGGAGAAACCCGAGGATGCGGATTTCATCGAGCGCCTGTTCACCGCCAGCACGCACGACTATCTGATGTTCTTCACGAACCTCGGGCGCGTGTACGTGGAGCGCGTGCACGAGATCCCGGACATGGGCCGCGCTGCCAAGGGCCGCAGCATTGCCAACCTGCTCGAGCTCCGAGCCGAGGAACGCGTGCAAACTCTCGTTCGCGTGAACGCCAAATACGGTGCCAACAAGGAGGATCAGACCTGGCAACAAACCAACGAACTGTTCTTCGTGACCCGCCAGGGCACGGTGAAGCGCACTGCGTTGTCCGATTTCCAGAACGTTCGCAAGGGCGGCATCATCGCCATCACGCTCGAACCTGGCGATGACCTGGTGGAGGTCAAACTCACCTCGGGTCAGAACGAAATCGTGCTCATCACTTCCGGGGGCATGAGCATCCGTTTTGTCGAAGACCAGGTCCGTTCCATGGGCCGAAGCGCCGCCGGCGTGAAAGGTATCGAACTGGAGAAGACCGATGCGGTCGTCGCCTGCGCACTCGTGGACAAAGACTCCACGCTGCTGGTGGCCGGCGAAAACGGCATCGGCAAGCGCACCGACTTCGAAGAGTACCGTCTGCAATCCCGCGGCGGCAAGGGCATCATCACCATGAAGACGGGCGACAAGACCGGTCGTGTCGTGGGTGCCCTTACCGTGCTTGATACCGACGAGATCATGCTCATCACCAACGGCGGCCAGATGGTTCGCACGCCAGTGAAGGACATCCGCGAGGCGGGTCGCAATACGATGGGTGTGAAGCTCATTA
>JANXMD010000340.1 GCA_025354845.1 Verrucomicrobiota bacterium
AGGTCGTCGATCTCGCGGCCCAATCGGACGGGAACTCGGTAACTCTTCCCGTTGCTCAAAACCACAATGACATGGGCGGCCACCGGCTCCCCGGTGCGCTTGTATCCGAAGTCCGAGGCACCCAGGAACAACAAGCGCCGAGCCCGCTGCAGGATAGGAATGCCCCGAACCGCGGTGGGCTTCGCTCCGGTGATTTCGGGAAGGTCGGCAGCGAGTGTGAGGTTCGTGCTGAGGGAAGCCGGGACGTTTACCGCGGAAATCAGGACCGCGCCCCGAATGTCGAACCGATGTCCCTGAATCTCGTGGAGGGTCGGCGAGCCTTCCAGCCCGGGATTCCAATCGGTGCCATCGGGGTCCAGGTTGCGGTTGTAAAAGCGACTCAGGTCCACCTGCAAAGGGGTACAGGCCGGCGATCGGGAGGGGACTCTCGCCCGCTCAAACTGGAGGGACTCCGCGGAGCCGGTCGGCCGAAGCTGCGCCAGCGGTGGAGAAATGAGGGAGAACGAATTCCAATTGAAGCGCAACGCCGGCCCGGCGCTCCCGGTCGGGACCTGAATCGGCACACCTCGAGCCGCAGCAGCATCTTGGAGCTCCACCAAGCTCCACAGCTGGAGCAAGCCTTCGCCAAAGCCCACCCCGAGCGTCCGCCCGTCCGCGGCAAAAGCCATCCAGGTCACTGATTGGAATACCGGGGTAGGCACGGAGGCAAACCGCTCCCAGTAATCGGTGGCGTAAAAATCGACAACCCCAGGGCGGGCGGCCACTGCGAGTATTTTTCCGTCGCCAGACCACGCAAGCGGCGGATTCAGTTGAGGGCTTTCCTCAATGGCGATCTCGTGAACCACGGCTGCCGTGGTGCTGTTGACCAGCTTCAGGTTCCTGCGACTCGTGATGGCGACCAGGGTTCCTTCCGGAGCCACCCGCGGCGCCGCTCCAATTTCGATCGGGAGCATCTGCGTCGCTGCCCCCGCACGCTCGATCAATTCCATCCGATGAAGCCCGGGGTAAAAAACCCATGCACGATCCCCGGCGCCGGGTAGCTGAACTATCTCGAGAGGTTCGCGCGGCGACCACCACTCAACCGGAGCGAGGGTCTCCAGGTTGAGGAAGCCCGCACGACGTGGCAAACCTGACATCCCGATCCGTTCGCGATTTTCCGAAAGCGCTGCACGATCGAGCCAAGTGGAATTCGAAAACCTTGCTTCGCCGACGCGCTTCCAGCCAGAAACACCGGGGGACTTTGCCTTTTCGAGGGAATAGTGCCGGACGTCGCGTCGCCCCACCGCGGTGAGCTTGTCGCCGGTTGCATGCCAAAACACGGCGTGTGTGCCAAGATACCTTAGGTGTTCCTCCAGCCTCCCAGTTTCCGCATCCACCACCCGGACCCCATCCTGGAATGCCAGCGCAATCTTAGTTCCGTCCGGCTTAAAATCGGCTCCCCGGATCGCGCTCACTCCCTCGGGGTGAAACTGCATCAACCGCGACCCGGAAGGACGAACGCGTCGAAGCACCTGGATTTCTCCCGCGGTAACCACGGCCAACTCCTCGCCAGACCGGCTAAATTGGATCGGTCGCCAGCCTGGAGTGACTCCGAGGCGGTCCAGCGTGTGCACATGCCACAAGAAGGTCGGCCCGGACCGCGCCGAGGAGAACAGGAGCTCCCCATCGGGCGACAACAGCACGGACTCCACTTCGCCCCGATGGGCGCGGATCTCGCGGCGTTCCCCGTGGCGGAGATTCCACAGGTAGATCTCCCCTTGCTCTCCGCCGATGGCCAGGACCTCGGACCTGCAGTCGAAGGTAAATGCGCGAAAGGGAAGCGGTACCGTCAATGCCGGTTTCGACAGTCCGCGCCCCCAGATCTCCAACCGGTCCCGCATGGCGACAAAAAACCGCGAATCCGTGGCGTTGGCGTCAAAGAAGAACCCGATCCATTTACCTTCCTCCCCCCGCCAGTCCTCCAGGGCATTACCCGTTTCGATGTCTAATAGGTGGTAGGCGCCGGCGGGATTGCCGTGGAGGTACGCGGCAGCCCCCGACGGAAATCCACCCCAGTCGCCGTTCACATATCGGAGAACTCGGTGTCGCCGGAGGTCGAGCAGCGCATCGTTGGTTTTCGTGTAGGTGACCGCGGCGTAATTTCCGGTGGGGTCGAAGCTGACGTTGTCCACCGTGTTGGTGACGCTTCTGCGCCATCGCCATTCCACGCCGCTCCCGTCGAGATGCCTGAAGGACACGTACCCGTTTGGCTCCACCTCCGCACTCAGCCTCATTTGGGAATCCACTGCCTTCACCTCAGCAGATTCCACGCGGCGAAGGATGCGTTGGGTCGGAATAAAGTCGTGCAGGGTCAGGTTGGCGGTGAATTCCTCTCGAATTTCCTGCGCGCGCGCGCCTTTGGCCTGGCCAAGGGCCTTGGGAAGCACGGCCAGTGTGTTCTCACTGTGGCCGAGCTGACCGGCCAGCCGGGAGGCACGGCTTTGTGCCAGGCGCGACTTCACCAACTCTTCATGCGCAAGGTCGCGCTGACTCCTCAGTTCCTCGCGTGAGGCGGCCATCTTAAAGGTCGCAACCGTGGACCCGATGACGAGGGCGAGCAGCAACCCGGTGATGACAATAGCCATGGCCGCCTCGCGGCGGTGCCTTCGGGCCCACATTTGGAGCCGCTCCAAGCGGCTGATCGGTCGCGACTCGATGGGCTCGCCAACTCGCCATCGACGGAGGTCCGCGGCAAGGTCGGCGGCGGACGCAAACCGTTTGGATGTCTCCTTGGCCAGGCCGCGCAGGCAGATCGTTTCCAAGTCCACGGGCACGCCCGGGGCAAACTGCGAGGGCGGTGCCGGATCCTCATCCGTAATTTGTCGCATCAACTCCCGGGGATTCGCCCCTCCAAAGATCGCCCGCTGGGCCAGCAGCTCGTACAGAATTGTGCATAGGCCGTAGATATCCCCGGCAACCGTGGCACTGGAAACCCCGCCATGGATGATCTCGGGCGGAAGATACCGGGGCGTCCCAATGAGGTCGAACGTCGCCGTAACGTCAGTCTCGTCCTCGAGCACCTTGGCCAGGCCGAAGTCACTCACGTAGGGCTGTCCCGCCTCGTCGAAGAGCACGTTTCCGGGCTTCAGGTCGCGATGCAGCACGCCGCGCTGGTGCGCAAAATGCACGGCATCGGCGAGAGCGATCATCAGGTCCGCGATCCGTGTCCACTGGCCGCGAAACCCGGTGAGGCGCTCCGAGAGCGTGCCACCCGCCGCGAGCTTCATGGTGAAGAACGGAATGCCGTCCGACTCGCCCACCTGGTAGACCGGCAGGATGGCCGGGTGATCCAGCGTCGCGATTGTGCGCGCCTCCAACTGGAACCGCTGTCGCATCTCCACCGACCCCAGCTGGTGCGGGAGCAGCATCTTCAACGCGACGACACGGCCGGGCTGATGCTGAATCGCCTTGTAGACGATGCCCATGCCCCCGCGGGCGATTTCCGCGGTGGCGGTGAATCCCGGAATCGACACCAGCGAGCGCGTCTCCAGTCCATCCGACGCTATGATGGAGGTTTCCACCGAATCCATCGGCGGATCGAACAACATCTCGGAGAGACAATGCGCGCACAACCCCTGCAGGAGATCCTCGCCGAGAATTCCGTGGCAGACCGGACAGCGGGTGGCGCCCATACCCTCAATCCCTCTCCGGAATCGGCCCGCCAGGAGACGGCGGCGGCGGCAGCGGTCCTCCAGCGCTCAAATCGCTCTCCCCATTCTGAAGCGCGCTGCCACGATCCATCAGGATACGCCGCAGCCACGACAACTCGGCGTCGATCTCGTGCGGTGCGGAAACCGTCTGGGCCACTTCAACACGGAGCGCGGCACGAACCGCCTGACGGAGACGGAACACCTCGGTCTTGAGGGTGGCTAGATTGAGGGACAATGCGACCGCCGCCGCTTCGTAGGACGGGGTCACCTCCCCTGAAGGCAGGAACGGTTTGAGCCGCGTGAAAAGGTGCGCGCGCCCGGACTCGGCGTAGTGGACACGGACACGTTCCACCGATGCTGCCAGCAGCGTCACGGCCCATACCCGGTCGAATTTTCGGATGACCTCCTCCGTGAGATGGGGTCCGGGAAATTCCTCCGACTCGGCCGCCGCATCGAGGCTCACCGAAGTGCTCCCTCCACCA
>JANXMD010000404.1 GCA_025354845.1 Verrucomicrobiota bacterium
GATGCGGAAGATCGAAGGCTTGTGCGCCGGGACCTCAGTCAACGGAACACGCAGTTCCTCCGGAACCAAGGCTGTGGTGATGAACTTCTTGTTCAGCATTCTCGTGCCATTCGTCGCTCAAGAGGGATGCGGACTTCCGGATCGGGGATTCAAAACTTCAACGAAATCAGGATTTTAGGAAGCAGTTTCAACTCTACCTCGTACCACGATCGAGCCGCCACTTGGAAATCAAAAGAGCTCACTTTGGCCCACCTCGCGCTTTGCGGGCAGGCGCCGAATCCACCGCTTCCTCCCGGTACAGCTCGGAGCAAAGTTGACGCATCCTTCGTATCACGACGGGTTCCGACAACATGGAGGCATGGCTCTCCGCAGCGACGTCGATGAATGCCATCCGCGGAAGCACACGAGTCCAGTCCTTCCAGTATCGGGAGTTGTCCGCGGGAAGCCGATCTCCCGGGAGCGTGAAATACGGGGTGAGTGGACCGAGGAACAACCCTCCAGCGTTCCGTACATAGTGCCATTGGACCTCGTTCGGATGCGCCAGCGAACACAATCGAAAGCGCTCAGGTTCATAGGCACCCTGAACGCGCGACCGCCGTCGAATGAGGTCTTTGAGCACGGAATCGGCGACCGACAATCGCCGGTCGCGAGCAAGCCGGATCAACTGCTCAAGAAATGCATCGGGATCCAGCGATGGGTCCACCTCGGCCCCGTGGATCAGGCGGCAGTTCGGTTCATTTGGAGCTGGCGATCCCGAAGCCAGAAGCGCTGTGTTGACCGCCTGCAGCATGCCGCTGCGCTCGGAGAGGCGGATCTGTCTGAGGGATCGGGGATCCAGCGTGTCCAGCATCACCACGCTCCGGACCGTGGCCGATTGCCGCTGCGCCAGGCGGACCACCTCGTACGCCAACAATCCGCCCAGCGAATAGCCACCGAAATCGTACGGTCCCTTCGGCTGCACCGCGCGGATCAGTTCCCAGTAGTGCCGTGCCATGGCCTGAAGACCGCGAATGGGCGGGGCATCATTCAGCCAGCCTTGCGCGTGGATGCCATAAAACGGACGCCCCACGCCGGCCGCGAAAGGCTGATACCCCTCCACGCCACCCAGGCCGGCGTGAAACCAAAACACGGGACGTCCCTTGTCCACCCGGTTCAGCGGCTGACAAAGCGGCGGCAGACCCGCACCGGTCGCAGGAGTTGGCCGGTTGTCGGGCGTGGCGGTGGGAGCGCTGATGCCCGATTCCGACACGGCACTCGAGTCCACGGCACGCTGCGGATCGCGAGCCATTTCAAGCACTGCATCCACCAGACGTCGTCCCAGAGTTTCGACGAACCCTGACTCGAGCAGGTGGGTCCGGGACGAAACGAGTACATGAAGCAATCCGTTCACCTTGAGAATCTGAACAAACAGCGTGCCAATCGCGGCGCATTCAACGGCCTCGGAGCCGGCGTTCTCCAGCAGGTGGTCGTGGAGTGATCGCCACGGACGCGCGTCCGTCGCTGCGGAGGCCGCATCAAGATCCACCGAGTCAAACCAGAGATCGCCGGGATCATTGAAGAATGCGTTGAGGTCGGAATAGCCTGCGAGAGTCAACACCTCCGAAAAACGCACCCGCGTGTGGTTCATCGCGCCAGTCAGAGTACGTCGAACCGAGGCAATGGCCTCTGTTCCAGAACGGACCCCGGTGAGATCAAACGGGATCAGCATCACTCCTCCGAAGTCGCCCACCGCCCGGCGCAGGCGCCATTCCGACCTCTGGGTGATCAGGTACCTGAGCACCGGGACTCCACCCTCGAAGAACTCCGCCGTAACGCGGCACAACCCGGCCGTGAACAGCTGCGAAAACGAACACCCTTGTCGCCGACATGCGGCGAGCACTTTGGCACTCGTTTCCCCGGACAGTGAAATCACCTGGGCCCGTCCCTGGCACCAGGATTCCCGGTACGCCTTCTCAGGAGTCACTCGCCAGGGAAGCCGCGCGGAGGCGGAGCGCCCAGCGAGGCAATCACGCCAGAATTCCACGGTCGCCGGAGCCCGGTAACCCGAGTCGTTCGACTGCGCCAGGGCGTACTCCCAATATTGAGCGGCAACCGGATCCAATTCGGATCCAGCCGAGTCGAGGTCTCGGGTTACGGCATCGATCAGGAGGGAAGGGCTGAACGCATCCGCGCAGGCGTGATGGATCACCAACCCGGCAATGACGCGATTCCCCACCTCGCATACCCAGATTCGAAGCAACGGGGAGTCCGACACTCGGAATCGGCGCTTTTTTTGCCGAAGCACAAATCCCTGAAAGGCCTCCAAGGACATGGCTCGAATCCGGGTACAGCGAATCGAGGCAACGCTATGGATGCACTGGATCCAACCGACTCCCAACCGGTGGAACCGGGTGCGAAGACTGTCCTGAGATTTCACAAACTTCGCGACGGCACGCCGAATCCGCTTCAAATCCAGAGGTGCGGCCCCGAGGTCGAAGGTTTGGTGCACGTTCCACGCCGGATTGCGGAGATTCTCGGATTGATGCAGCTGCCCTTCCTGCTCCTGGGCCACAGGCGCGATCAGGATCCCCAGGGGAAGGCGCTGCGACAGCACCGTGCGGTCGGCCCGGGTTAGTTCTTCGAGAATCTCCCGAACCCGCACCTGCGGATCGGCAATGAGGTGACACTGAACGCCGTCGTGGAACAAAGCCACGCCCCGGGGCAGGAGACGGTTCAACACCTCCGAGCACACAGCCCGACTTCTCCGGGCTGGGCGTCGGGAGGACAGAGCGGGAAGGCTCGCCACTTCGAGCGTTCGCCCCGCGCGCGCCAGACGTTCGGCAACCCAGGGTGTCCGCACCGCGCCGTTCCCCTCCCCGGCCGCGGAGGGAGTTGGTTCCGTCTTGATCGAACTCCGAAGTCTCCGCTCCAGCGCCCGCACCGAGGTGAACTCCAGCAGATCCGTCGCGCTCATCGAGGTGCCCATCCGCTCGTTCAACGCTGCCGTAAATCGCATGGCCCCCATGGACTCAAGGCCCACTTCGCTGAACGGGCGATCGACTTCCGAGCCGCTCACATCAATGCCGGTCGTTTCGAGGAACAGCCTCTGAAGCGCCAGCAGATCCTGGTTCACTCCGGGATTCTCTCCGATTGAAGCGGGTAACGCCGAGGATTGCCCCGATCTCGGCTCGCGCCGCGCATCGATCCAGTGATTCTTTCCGCCAAACCGGCGTTGTTTGGGCGCCTCGGCGGCATTCGGCCGCGGAGTCCTCCCAGAGTTCGCGGACTCGGAGAGGAGCAGGTGAAGCAACGTTCCCGTGGCACCGAATGAATTGACGACCGCACGGCGCAGTTGTCCTGGTGGCGGGTTCCAGGTTTGAGGCCGCGTCGTGGTCAGGTCCTGAGCAAACGATCCGAGCGCCGGATGCGGCGTCCGTACGTTCGGCGTGGGCGGGAGGATCCGATAATGCAGGGCGAGCAACACCTTGATCAGGTGAACCACCCCCGAAGCCTGAAACGCATGCCCCACATTGTTCTCCACGCAACCGACCCAACGACGGCCCGCGTCGGTGGCTTCGGGGTCGAGGGCCGCACGGAAGGCCTGGATTTCGACCGCATCACCAAGCCTTGAGCCGGTGGCGTTCATCTCGAGAAGGCCGATCGACGCCAGGTCAACACCCGAGGCCTCCCAGACCCGTTTCATTAGGGACGACTGCTCGGTCACACTCGGAGCTGCCATGCCGTTGGTCTTTCCATTGTGACCACTTCCCCAGCCCTCGATGACGCCATAGATGCGGTCTCCCGCCAAAACAGCCTCTTCGTACCGCTTGAGCACCAGCACCCCAATCGCTTCAGCGGGCATCATTCCGTCGCATTCCGCATCGAGAGCCCGCGCGCCGCCGGTGCGGGAGAACAATTCGCTGCGGCATCCCGTGATAATCAAATTGGGGGTACTGTAGATCCACACCCCGCCAGCAATCGCCGCCTCGCAGTTGCCCAATACGAGTTGGTCACAGGCCTGAGCGACCGCCGCGAGAGACGAGGCGCAGCCGCTGTCCACTGAAAGCACGGGGCCCTTGAGATCGAGTGTGTAGGCAACCCGCCCCGCAATGCCGGACGACGTTGCCGAGGGACTGACTCCGAAGGTGTCACGCACCAGCAGATGGTAGTCGCCGCCGCCGCCGCAGAAGACTCCCCAGCCCTTGCCTGCAAGGTCTCCCGGCCGGGTTCCGGAGTCTTCAATCGCCTTCCAAGATTCCTCCAGAAACAGCCGTTCCGATGGATCCATCAACTCGGCTTCGCGCGGAGTGATTCCAAAGGATTCCGCATCAAATCTCGCAATAGCCTCCAGGAATCCACCGCGCGTCACATAGCTGCGAAGATGCGCCGGTCCCCGGGTAAGAGTCTCCAAATCCCATCCACGGTCGGAGGGAAGTGCAGAAAACGGCACTCTGCCCTCGCTGAGGACTTGCCAGAATTCCGCGACAGAGGGCGCCCCTGGGAAGCGTCCGCTCATTCCCACTACGGCGATTCGCGGCGCCACGAGCGAGCGATCCAAACGGGCCGGTGGCGCCTTGGGGATGGTGGAGAACACGACCTCCCGCACCAATTCGGCAATCTGCTCCGCGGCGGCGCGGGTGTTCAGGAGATCCAGATGATCGCGTCCTTCAATCTCGCGGAACTGGACCGAAGGGATCAGCCGCCTCCACTCCTCAAACAGCGGCTGGATGCCTCCGTGAGCTTCCTGAACACGGCTCAGGTAGGGTGGATTGAAGAGCTCCTCGGAGGTCGCACGGCCGTCACGCGTGTGGAGCAGCAGAACCGGAAATTCCGGGGCGGTGCCCAGAGGAATGGGCCGATAGCGCTTCAAGCTCCGAAGGTTCGCCAGATGCACCCGCGCCATCGACACGAGGCCGCGGCGAATGATTTCCGGATCCTGCGTGACACCGCGCCGACGAATTGCCGTCACGAGCCCGTCCACGACCGCCTCTTCAGCCCCCCCTCCGACCTCCGCCGCCGTAATCTCGAGTTCCGACCAGCGAATCTCTCCCGCAGCCTTCCTGCGGCGAAATTCCGGATCCAGATGCAGGTAGGTGATCAGCATAAAATTGGCGTTCATCCGCCAATTGGTGAGCTCATCGGTATCCCACAACGCCGCCTCGGCGTCGGTTCGAAGGATCGGCGCCTCCAGGAGAATCAGCCCACCCAAAGAGCGCCCGCGCGATAGCAGTTCGCGTGCGGTCTCATACGCCACCGCACCGCCCATGGAGGGCCCCAGCAGGAAGTACGGACCCTCGTGAACTGCGATCAAGAGATCCGCGTTGAAGCGTGCCATGGATTCGATGTCGGTCCATGGCGCCTCCTGCGACCTGAGCCCCCGGGAACGCAGCCCGACCACCCGAAAGGATCTCTGCGACGCATCGGCCAGCTTTCCGTGCACGCCGACGTCGCCGGACATCGGATGAATGCAGAAAAGAATCGGACCCTCCCCCTCGACCTGCAACGGGACCAGTTCGGGCCATTTCACGATCAGCTTTTGCAGCCTGTCCTTGAAGCCATCTGGACGCGCCGCGACGACGCTGGGCGGAAGCGACTCCGGGAACTCGCCCGCTGCCGCGAACTTCTGCCCTGCGAGAAACGCCGACAGGCGGTCAATGGTGGGATGGTCCAGGAAGAGGGTCTCCGGAAGGGAAACACCGAGTGCCAGCCCCAGCTTTTGGATCAATCGCACCGAGGAGATGGAATCGAGTCCGAGGTCAAAGAAGGTTCGATTCGACCTCACTTCGTCCTCGGGCCGCAGGAGCAAAAGCTCCCTCACCAGCACGCGAATCCGATTCCGGGTTGCTTCCAGAAGGTCACCCGGTGATGCCACTTCCGGCGTCGCGGACTCTTCAACGAACGTTCTCGGCACAGGCACTTGCCCCGGCGCCAGTGCAGAAGGCAGAACGGGATTTTGTCCGGCCGCACGAAGCACCTCCGCCCCATACCACAGGGAGCGCGCCTCGAGCGGATAGACCGGCAGCGCCACACGCCCCTTGTCGCCAGAGTGCAGCACACGCCACGGCACCTCATTGGCTCCTTGGGTCCAGAGGTCTCCGACGGTTTGCAAGTCGCCCGCCGCTAGTGCCCGCTCCAAAAGGTCGCGAACCTGCGCCGGGCGCAGCACCTCGCGGAGCCGGGCCGATTCCTCGGGCCCACCTCTTAAAACCGTTTCCGAGCCCACATCCGAGGACAGCGACTCGAGATCACGGAGCAACTCCGATGTCGAATGGACCACCATCGCGGCACGATACTCCATGGCATC
>JANXMD010000430.1 GCA_025354845.1 Verrucomicrobiota bacterium
TACCTCGATACCGGCAACGCGACCACGACGCAGGTGACGGTCAGTGGCCTGCCCGCTCAGCTCACCGGCAGCAAGTACGACCTCGTGGTGTACACCCTCGGTGGTGTCGCCGCTCGTGGTGGTGCGTTCCGTGTCACCGACCTCGGTGGCGCCGTGCTGAAGGACTACGTCGTCATTCTCGCTCCCAACAACCTGGGCAAGTTCCAGGAAGTCGTGAACAAGACTGCGGGCACCCCCAGCGAGGGCAACTACGTCGTGTTCCGCGGCCTCTCGGCCAAGGACGTGATCATCGAAGCGACCACTGAAAACGGCTTCGGCCAGAGCGGCACTCCTCGCGCTCCGATCGATGCGATTCAGTTCGTCAGCCCGACCGGTCTCCTTGACGTCGTGGTTGTGACTCCGACGATCTCGATCGATGCCACCGGCAAGATCACGTTCGTTGGCAAGCTGCAGTCCGCTGCGAACCCGGCCGGTCCTTGGACCGACGTCACCGGTGCGACCAGCCCGACGACGGCCGACAAGACCAGCAGCGCGAAGTTCTATCGCTCCTCGAACTAATCGAGGGCTGTAACAGGGAGGCCGGGCAATCTGCCCGGCCTCCTTTTTGTTTTACGGGGTCGAATGCGCCGGCGCCTTGGGGCGGAGTGGGTGAAGGACCTTGCCGGGGATTTCATGCGCCTTTCCGAATTGAACCGCTGCGCCTCCCCGCGTGACCCTTTGCCACCAGGTCTCCATGTCCGTTTCTGCTACCAACCCGTTTCCGCCCGCCCCCCCGAGGAAGGTGATCTGGCAAGTCATCGTCGCCTGCTGGTTGGGGACGTTGGGCACCACCGGGATCGGAATCCGGGCAGACGAGGGAGGGCTTAACGGCCGTCTCCTCCGGGTCCGTAACGGGATCACAGCTGGCTTCACGCGCGTGAGCCCGGACCTGACCGGCATTCGATTCACCAATCGACTCACCCGTGAATTCGCCTCTCAAAACCAGATCCGGATGAACGGTTCCGGTGTGGCCGCAGGCGATATCGACGGCGATGGCCGCCCTGATTTGTTTTTCTGCGGCACGGAAACACCGGCCCGCCTTTACCGAAACTTGGGGAATTGGAGGTTTGAAGATGTCACCCAGTCTGCCGGTTTGGAGTTTAACGGCAAATACACCACGGGTGCCGCCTTTGCCGACCTGGATGGGGATGGCGACCTCGACTTGCTGGTGAATGTCCACGGGGGGGGGACGCATGAGTACCTCAATGACGGTCACGGTCACTTCGTGGAGAAGGCTGGGTCCGGTTTGATCGGGGCACTCGGGGCGATGTCGATGGCCCTCGCGGATGTCGATGGGGACGGGGATCTGGATTTGTACGTCGCAAATTACCGCACCACGACGATTCGCAGCACGGGGTTTTCCGTCCTTCGGATCAATGGCCAGCGAGTGATCCGTCCGGAGGATCGCGAATCGCTGGAATACAGCCCGCAGGGCGCGATCCTGGAGCATGGCGAGCCCGACCTGCTGTATCTCAACGATGGACACGGCGTCTTCACTCAGGTGCCATGGGATCGTGGCGCCTTCCTCGACGAATCCGGCGCGCCACTCAAGGGGGCGCCCCGGGATTGGGGATTGTCCGTTGCGTTTCGGGATCTCAATGGGGACGGCGCGCCGGACTTGTACGTTTGTAATGATTTTCACAGCGTGGATCGAATCTGGATCAACGACGGCAAGGGACAGTTTCGTGCGCTTCCAACTTTGGCGCTCCGCTCCACACCAACCTTCTCGATGTGTGTGGATTTCGCCGACGTGAACCGCGACGGCCACGACGACTTTTTCGTCGCCGACATGTTGGATCGCGATCACGCGAATCGAATTCGTCGCAGTCCGGGGATGATGGCGGCACCGGGAGATTTCGAGTCCCTTTTCAATCGACCGCAAAACAATCGGAATGGGCTTCAACGCAATCGTGGCGACGGAACGTTTGCCGACGTTGCCTACGCGTCGGGTGTCGTTGCCACAGGATGGACGTGGTCGGCTGTGTTTCTGGATGCCGACCTGGACGGGTATGAAGACCTGCTCGTTACGACCGGAAATCTCGTCGACACCCAGGATCTTGACGCCAATGCGCGCATCGATGCGGGCGGTCCGTATCGCAAGGAGAGGATCCCGGGCAAATTGCTCCAATACAGCCCGCGCCCCGGCCGGCATCAACTCTACCGGAACGTAGGAGGCAGTGGATTTGAGGAGGTAGGGAAGAAGTGGGGATTTGGGGAGGAGGGAGTGGGGCACGGGATGTGTGTGGTGGATTTGGATGGGGACGGGGATATGGACGTGGTGGTGAATGAACTG
>JANXMD010000431.1 GCA_025354845.1 Verrucomicrobiota bacterium
GACCATCAGCGCCCGCTGCATGTAGGCTTCAGTGAACATGGTGGTGCCCGGGCGGGTGATCGTGGTGGTAGGGGGTCACGTGAATCCCGTAAGCCTGACGCAGGGAGTCTGCGTTCATGACTTCCTCCGGCGTTCCCTCGCAGCACACCACGCCGTTGAGCGCGTAGACCCGGGTGGCATGGCGATAGACCATCGACAGATCGTGGGAGACCAGCACCACGGTGAGTTTCAGTTTTTCGTGGATGGCAGTGATGAGCTCGTAGAAGGAGCGTTCTCCCGGCGTGTCCACGCCCGCGGTGGGCTCGTCGAGCAGCAGCAGCTCCGGCTTGGTAAGCAGGGCGAAGGCGATGAGTACGCGCTGCAACTGGCCGCCGCTCAATCCGGCGATGGGGCGGTCGAACAGCGGCTCGACCCCGGCATCGGCGAGCGCTCCACGAAGTTGCGCGTCGGTCGTGCGGTGACCCTGCCACATCCAGCCCTGGGCGGCCTGGAGTCGAAGCGACAGGAACTCCCGGACGCTCAGAATAAAATTTCGATCCAACTGGAGGCGCTGGGGCACGTAGGCCACGCGGCGGAGCACGGGGCGTCCCACCGTTTCACCGAGCAGGCGGATCTCGCCCTCATCCGGCGTTGCGAGTCCGAGCATGCAGCGGAGCAGGGTGGTCTTGCCGGATCCGTTCGGGCCAATGATCGCCACAATGGCCCCGCGGGGCACGTGAAGGTCGACCCCGCACAACACCGGCGTGTCGCCGAGTCGGAGCTTCAGCCCCCGAACCTCGACGGCAAGGCCAGCGCGATGGAAACGGATTTCGGCCATGGGATCAGCGTAAGACCTTGCGCAAGATTTCGAGGTTGCGGCGCATTCCGTCCTCGTACGCGGTCGGGGTCAACGGGCCGGTCTCCAGGACTTCCAGTTCGGCGACGGGAATCGATAGATCCGCGGCAAGCTGTCGCGCGAGACGGGGATTGAATTGGGTTTCGGTAAAGATCACCCGGACCTTGCGGTCGCGAATCACTTTCATCAGCGCGGCCAGATGACGCGGGCTCGGGCTGTTTCCGGGGATCTCCTCCACGACCCCGACCAGATCCAGTGAGTAGCGGCGGCAGAAATACGGGAAGGCGTCGTGAAAGGTCACCACGGGCCGGCCCGACCAATCACGCGTGGAATCGCGCAGCGCGTTGTCGAGTTGGGTCAGCCGTTCCAGGTAGGCCGTGGCGTTGGTTCGATAGGCGGCGGCGTTGGCCGGATCGGCCGTCTCCAGTGCGTGCAGGATGTTGGTCACCGCATGACGCGCGAAGACGGGATCAAGCCAAAGGTGTGGATTGGGTGCGCCGTCGTGATTCCGATCGTCATCGTGAGTGCGGGCCGCTGCGGTCTGCGGCGACGCGGAAAGGGTGGGGAGATCGCGGATCAAGGCCGATGGAGGCCATCCGGCGGAAACCTCGACTCGCGGGATGGCTCGTCGCGTGGCGTCCGCCTCCAGGGTCCGCTGCAGCCAATGCTCCAGCGCCAGACCGTTCATCAGGAGGAGGTCCGCCGACTCGAGCCGCTTCAGATCGCGCGGACGGAACTGGAAGTCGTGCGGGCCGGTGTCGGCAGGGAGAAGATTCTCCACCGTGGCGCGCCCGCCCGCCACCGCCGCCGTCCAGGAGTAGATCGGCGAAATGGTCGTCAGCACCCGGAGGGGCCGGGTGCGTGGAGTCTCGAGCCGGGCCGGCTCGGCGGCTTGCGGCATGGTCGCGGACAACCACCACCATCCCGCAAGGAACCGCAGCAGAACCCACCCTCTCGGATTGCAAATGAATTGCATTAACATTCCAAGAAAAAACACCGGCCGAAGCCGGTGTGGTTGCCTCTGGCGTTACTTCATCAGCAGCATCTGGCGGGCCCGCTTGATGGCGGTGGCCAGACGGCGCTGATAGTGCGCGGGCAGCCCGGTGTACTTCCGGGGGAGGATGCGTCCGTTTTCAGTCACGAACTGCTTGAGCAGGGTGACGTTCTTGTAATCGATCGCATCGACAGTGAAGTCCACCTTGGGCTTCGGACGTGGGGTCCGGCTGCCTGTACTGCGGCGCTTCTTCTTTTCGTCGGCTTTGGTCTTGCGAGGCATGGTGGCTTACTTGATTTCGCGGTGCAGAGTGTGACGGCGGAGGGCGGGATTATACTTCTTCTTCTCCACCTTCTCGGTCTGCAGCTTCTTGTTGCGTGACGTCTGATAGCGGCTGGGGGACTTGCCCTCCTTGCGCGCTTCGGTGCACTCGATGGTTACGATTTCCCGGGGCATAAACTAAAAGTTAAAAGTGAAAGTCGGTCGTTTTGGCGACAAAGGGAAGGGTTAATCCTTGTCCTTGGAGGCGGGCTTTTCGTCTGGCTCGTCGTCGCCGTCGTCGCCATCCGGTCCGCCGGCGGCGTCCACAGTGCCCAACTGGCCGAGGCGGCGCTGCTTGAGGGCGCCCTCGCGCTCGAGTTGGGCCTGGGCTTCCACGGTAAAGCGGGCCCAGGGAATGGCCTCAAGACGGGCCTTGGGGATCGGCTTGGTGGTCAGTTCGCAGATCCCGTAGGTGTTCTTTTCGATGCGCTTCAGGGCTTCTTCGATCTCGTAGATCGCGTCCTGATCGGACGACAGCAGGCTGAGCGCGAAATCACGGTCAAAATTGTCGGTTCCGGAATCTCCCATGTGGAGGCTGTAGCTCTCCATCTCGGCCTGGGATTCCTTGGCCAGACCGCTCATCTGATCGCGAAGACGGGCATGGAGATCCAGCAAGTTCTGGTAGAACTTCTGCCACTCGAGTTTCACCTTGGTCACTGGTGTCCATCCTGGGGCACCGGCCTTGGCATACTTTGCCATGGGGCGACCCAAAATCGACGCAGCACTAGCGGATCCGACGGTCTTGCCGCGGACTGGGGCTTTTGGTGCCGGCTTTTTGGCCGAATTCTTGTTTGAACTCACGGAACGAAACGTGATTCGAGCGTTGGATCCTTCGTGTGTCCACTCCATCGACTTCGATGGCGGGCAGGAACGAAGGCCGCGCAAAGTACCAAACGAACTTTCCAACGCCACAAAAATCTTTGGAAACCGGTGAATGAGTTGGAACGGGAGCCTTCCTCCGGACGCGGTTTCTCGGGTTCAGTTGGCATTCCGGCCGGGAAATCCTACTGTGTCCCCGCAACCGATGGAAAAAATTCTACTGATCGATGATGAGGCCGACGTGCAGTACTCGTTTCGGCGAATCTTCGACTCTCCGGATATCGAGTTGCACACCGCTTCCAGCGGCGAGGAGGGCTTGAGGCTGATCCCCATTCTGCGGCCTGATCTGGTGATTACCGATCTCCGGATGGCGGGGTTGAACGGACTGGAGACGCTAAAGCGGATCCGTCAGCTCGATCCGAAGCTTCTGGTGCTGCTCATGACCGCTTACGGGACCACGCAGACCGCCATTGAGGCGATGAAGCTTGGCGCCTACGACTATCTGCTGAAGCCGTTCGATGTCCCGAAGTTGAAGGCGCTGGTGCAGGGTGCGCTGAAGGCGGCGCGCGACATGCGTCAGGCGGTGGTCGTGCAGCCGACTCTCGAGGCAGAGGACTATGACGCTGGCGTCATCGGACGTAGCGAGCCGATGCAGGCGGTGTTCAAACTCATCGGCCAGACCGCAGCCGCCGAGGCGACCGTGTTGATCACCGGCGAGAGCGGCACTGGCAAGGAGTTGGTTGCCCGGGCAATCTACAATTACAGCCGCAGGGCGGATCGTCCTTTCCTGGCCATCAATTGCGCTGCGATTCCGGAGAATCTGCTGGAGAGCGAGCTGTTTGGCCATGAGAAAGGCTCATTCACCGGCGCGACGCAGCAGCGCATCGGAAAATTCGAGCAATGCCATGGCGGCACGCTGTTTTTGGATGAAATTGGCGACATGAGCCCGACGACGCAGACCAAGATCCTGCGGGTTCTGCAGAACGGCACGCTCGAGCGCGTGGGCGGCAATGGGGTGATCCAGGTGGACGTCCGCGTCATCGCCGCAACCAACAAAAAGCTTGAGGAGGCGGTGGCCAATCGGCAGTTCCGCGAGGATCTCTTTTACCGGCTCAACGTGGTGCGCATCCAGCTGCCGCCGTTGCGTGAACGTCGCGACGACATCCGGCATCTGGTGGATTACTTCCTCCGCAAATTGGCTGGGCCGGGTGGCAAGCCCAAGCAGATCGGGCGTCCCGCGCTGCAGGTCATGGAGGCCTACCATTGGCCGGGCAATGTTCGTGAGCTCGAGAATGCCATCCAGCGGGCCATCGTGGTCTCGAAGGGGCAGGCCATCCTTCCCATCGACCTGCCGACCGAAGTGCTGGCGGGCACCCCAGTGACGGCGGCATCTCCCGGGGCCATCGTGGCGGCGGACAGTTCCCCCGGTGCAGCGGATCGACCTGCTGCCGTCGCGGCGCCAGCCACGGCGGACTTCACCGCGCTGGCTCAAGCGCTGTTCCGTCTCGCCAAGAACGATCCCAAGCTCAAGGTCATTCCGACGGTGGAGCGGGAGTTGGTGATCGAGGCGCTCAAGGAAACGGCGGGAAACCAGGTTCGCGCCGCACGTCTGCTCGGCATCACCCGCGCGACCCTGCGCAAGCGCGTGGAAAAGTTTGGGATCCGCCAGGAACTCGACGTGCGTTGAACTGGACCCGGACCTTGCAGCCCGATGGCCCTCCCCGTCCTCAGCGTGAATGCGATGCGGTCCTGGGAAGCGGCTACCTGGGACGCCGGGGTAGATCCCGGGACGGTAATTCAACGGGTGGGTGACCGTCTCGCCGCTGCACTGCTGGCCCGAACTGGCCCCCACGATCGACTCCTCCTGCTCGCTGGCAGCGGCCACAACGGCGATGATTTGCGGGCCGCGGTTCGCGGTCTCGGGGAGCGCGAGGTGCGCCTGCTTGAGATTTCGGATCCCGTCGCCGGCCTTCACGCTCTGGAGGCGCTCGCCACAGGGGGCTGGGAGCCGACTTGGTGTGTGGATGGACTGTTCGGCATCGGGTTGAACCGCGAATTGGACGCGGCGTGGATTCGATTCATCAACCGGGTCAATGCTTTCAACTGGCGCATGCTTTCGGTCGATGTTCCCTCCGGACTGGATGCCGATAGCGGATTACCGCGCGGGGCGGCGGTGCGTGCGGATTGGACTCTGACCGTGGGGGCTCCGAAGCAGGGACTTCTCTCCGCCTCGGCCTGGGATTTTGTTGGCCGGCTCGATGTCCTGACGCAGGTGGGATTGTCCGAGGCCTTCCTGAGGACGTTGTGCTCTTCCGGAGTGGATGCGGACTTGCGCTGGGTGGAGGCGGAGGCGTTTGAGGGGTTCCCGCCGCGCCGGCGCGTGGCGTCTCACAAGGGAACCTACGGGCATCTGGTGATCGCGGCTGGCTCCCTTGGCTATCACGGTGCGGCGGTGTTGGCGGCCCGTGCAGCGTCGTCGGCCCGCCCTGGTCTGGTCACCGTTCTGACCACTCCGGAAGCCTATCCACCGGTCGCGTCCCAGTTGGCTTCGGCGATGGTTCGGCCCTGGAACGGCGGCGAAGCGCTCCCGAAATCGGCCACGGCATTGCTCATCGGCCCCGGTCTCGCTGGCATCGATGTCAGCGACACACATCGCAGCGCCGTGGCGCGGTGGTGGAGGGAATGGCCGGGCGCGGTCGTGGCGGATGCTTCCGCGCTGGATTGGATTCGCCACGTAACCGTCATGCCGGAAGTCGGTCTGCGGGTGATCACGCCGCATCCCGGAGAGGCGGCGCGATGGCTCGGGACGACAACGGCCGAGGTGACTGCGGATCGAACTGGCAGCTTGCGGCGCCTCGTGGCTTCCGGTGCGTGGGTGGTGCTAAAAGGACACCAGACGCGCGTGGGTCGGACGGGCTCGTTGCAGTGGATTCATTCGACCGGCAATCCCGGTCTGGCCCAGGGAGGAACGGGCGACGTGCTGGCAGGCTTCCTCGGTGGATTGATCGCCCAGGAGGGACTGCGATCGGACTCGGAACGGTTGATCTCGTATGCAATTTGGGAGCACGGTGCGGCGGCGGACCGGTTGGAGGCTCGGTGCCGGAATTGGAGCAGCGAGACACTGGCTGCTGAAATTGGCCGGTAAACCGGACGGTGCGAATGCCGTACCGCGGGACACAGCGCCTGTTTTTCTTCGCAATTCGCCTTTTACTGAGACAAAGGCTTCCTAGGATCCACGCCGTTACATGAAGCGTTCCCTCGGTTGGTTTGCGATCTTGACGGTGTTCGGAATCCTGCCGCTGGAGGCGGCGATTCCGGTCCCGATTCCGCCGGCGATCACGTCGCATCGTGAGTTCGTCCGCCATCCCGTCCGCCCTGCTGGCGTCCAGTTGCAGTATTCCGTCGGAGAACCCACCGACGAAGAGCAGCTCTTCCTTGAGTACCTCAACCGGGCCCGGGCCAACCCCACGGCAGAGGGACAGCGCCTGGCGGCCTCGGCGGCGGTGGACATCCGCCAAGCCTTTGAGGTTTACCAAGTGGACCTGGCGAAACTGAAGACCGACATCGCCACCAATCCCCCAGCGCCGCCGCTCGCCTTCGAGTCGCGATTGATGCTGTCGGCACACGGGCACTCGAAGTGGATGCTCGATCACGCCTGGCAGGCCCATGAGGAAACCGATCCGGTGGGGGATCTGGACCACATTACCAACACCACCTTCGACCGGATTGTCGCCGCCGGTTACGAGTACGCGAATGCCGGAGAAAACGTCTATGCTTACTCTGACGGTGTGGAATATGGGCACGCCGGGTTCGAAGTGGACTGGGGATCCGGTCCTGGCGGAGTGCAGGCGGAACTCGGTCACCGTACCAGCAACCACAATCCCAATTTCACCGAAGTCGGCATCGGCATCCTGAACGGGAGTCACACGGGAACCGCTGTGGTTCAGTCCGGGGGCACCAACCTGGTGGTGACCAACTCGGTCGGACCGCAGGTCGTTACGGTGGATTTCGGCTCGAGGTTCGACCAATCGGCGTTAATCACCGGCGTGGCTCATTTCGATCTAAATTCAAACCAGTTTTATGACCTCGGAGAAGGGTTGTCGGGTGTGCGGGTCGACCTCGATAGCGGTTCCAACTTTGCGGTCACGACTGCGTCGGGCGGCTATGCCGTTCCTGCGGTGGAGGGAATGCAAACCCTGACCTTCTCCGGACCCGGGCTGGCTCCGGTGCAACGGGTGGTGACGATTTCTCAGGGCCAGAACGTGAAGGTGGACCTGCGCTTGCCGTACACCGCTCCGGTCGTGACTGCGCCCCCGGCGGTCTATTCCGGGGTGCCCAACGTATTCACGTGTTCGTCGGTGCCGCTCGCTGGAAGCTATGATTTAGAATCCGGATCGCTCACGGCCTTTACCGCCGCGATTGATCCCAAGAACGGTCTGGGGGCCCTTCTGCCGCAGGTGAGCACCAATGGCGCAGCCCCCGCGTATAGCTTGATCTTGGGGGACTTTTTCACGGGGACGCTCGGATTCCACCTGGCCAGCGCGTCGCAGGATCCGCAACGACTGGTCTTGGGGACGCGCCTGCGCGTCGGGGCATCGGCGCAGATGTCCTTCGGCACGGAACTGGCGGTTGCCGGCACCAACCAGTATGCGCGGATGGAGATCTCCTCCGACGGCGGCGTCACCTGGGCGAAGCTATGGGAGCAGCGCGGACGTGAAGTGAACAACGCCGCAACGATCGAGCAGCACTTCTCCACCAGAACCATCCCGTTGGGAGCGTATGCCGGCTGGGAGTGCCTCTTCCGCTTCTCCTACGTGGTGGATTTTGGCACGACCGGATCCGGCGGCTATCAGGCAGGCACCGGGAAGGAGAGCGGATTCCTGTTCAACGCCATTTCCTTCACCGGTGTGGACCAGATGACGCCATTCCCCACCAATTCTGCGCCGACCAACCGGTTTGCGATCACTCCGTCCAGCAATGGAAACCAGTACGTTCGCGTGCGCCCTCGGGTGGGGTCCCGAGGATTTCCCTCCGGGCCGATCGTCGCGATGAATGTCACCACGGCCCCGGCGGTGGTTCATCTCACCAATACCCTCGTGGGATCGGGTGCAATCGACGTCTTTCCCGCCGGTGGTACCTATGCCAAGGGGGCGACCGTTACCCTCACTCCCGCTCCTGCGGCGAACTGGAAATTTGACGGTTGGTCCGGTGGAGCGAGCGGGTCGACCGTACCCTTGGTGCTCACGCTGAACGCAGAAACCAAGGTCACAGCGACCTTCTCGCTGATTACAGTGCCGGTGAACACCTCGGTGGTGGGAAGCGGGACGGTCGTCGTGTCGCCGTCCGCCGGTCCGTACGCGCAGGGAAGCCAGGTGAGCTTTACCGCAACGCCTGCGCCCGGGTGGACCTTTCAGGGTTGGTCGGGTTCGGTGTCGGGCAGCGCAAATCCCCTCCTGATATCCCTGACCGGCGACACATCGATTGTTGCGACATTTGCTCCGGCGTCGGTCACGCTGAATGTGGCGGTGACCGGTATTGGGACGGTTGACGTGTTGCCGGGTGCGGCCAGTTATGCCATCGGAAGCCAGGTGACCCTGTCCCCTAATCCGAGCGCAGGATGGGTTTTCAGCGGGTGGTCTGGAGGCGCCACCGGGACGGCGAATCCGCTGACCCTGACGCTCCAGAGCAACACGGTGGTGGTCGCGGCGTTCACACAGGTGACGGTCACGCTGGCGACGACGGTGGTCGGATCGGGCACCGTCGCGCTCTCGCCTCCCGGAGGCAGCTACTCTCCCGGCACGCTGGTGACTCTCACCGCCACGCCCGCCTCGGGCTTCGCGTTCAGCGGGTGGTCCGGCGGAGCTTCCGACACGGTGAATCCGCTCGCTCTCACGTTGCAGACCAACACCACGGTCACCGCAACCTTCTCCGCCACGCTACCCCCGGTGGTGCTTCTCGGTGGACTGCTTTCAGAGCCCGGTGGAACCTTGGCGTTGGATTTCACGCTGACGCAGGGAACCGGGACCGGGTTCACCTTGGAGTCCGCCGGGGGTGTCGCTGGACCGTGGTCGGCATTGATCGTGACGCTGCATACCAATAGCCCGGGACACTTCTTGTTTCAGCCGATCACGCCCGCAGGTGATGCCGCGTTTTATCGGGTCCGTGTGGACTAGGAACTCCTTGAATTGGGATCTCGCGAGCACGTGCTGCGTCGACGTCCTTCGCTGGCGCTTTTGCGGATGAGATTGGCCGTCGATTTGCTGCGATTCGCCCTGAGAATTCTATGACTGCTTCGGCTTCCAACTCAATTCGGTCACGCCTCCCGGGTCCCCTCGCCGGTGGTGCCGTATCGCTGCTGCTGAGCGCCTCTCTGTTGGCGCAGTCCCTCGAGGTGGCACCGAGCCCCGCCGTGTTCCCGCCAACCTTTGGTGAAGCCCCGGAAGCTCCGGCTTTGCCGACCGGTGCAGGGACCCACGGAGGTGCCCGCCCGCAATCGGTCACAGGCGGGTTCACCGTCGACACCTCCTCCCGCGAGGCGAGCCGCGTGTTCTACAACACGGTTTACGCGGCTTCGGAAGGGTTTCCCCAGGGGTGGACTGGCGACATCCTCAACGGGATTCCCGGAACCAATCTTCCCGCCTTTGACGATGCCATTTTGCGGCGGATCAACTACTACCGCGCCATGGCAGGGATTCCTGCCGGGGTTGTTCCGGACGCGGTCTACGCGGCCAAGGCGCAGCAGGCCGCGTTGATGATGAGCGCCAATCGGCAGCTCAACCACACGCCGCCAACGACCTGGACGTTTTACACCGCCGAGGGCGCTGAGGCGGCCAAGAGCTCCAATCTGGCGCTCGGAACCACCGGGCCGGCCTCCATCGATGGGCTGATGTTCGATACGGGCGCCAACAACCCCGCGGCCGGGCACCGCCGATGGTTCCTCTACCCGCAGACCAAGCGTATGGGCACCGGCAACGTGTCGGCAAGCCAGGGATTTCCGGCCTCCGATGCCACCTGGGTGATCGATTCCAATTTTGGGACCGCCCGGCCTGCCACCCGCGACAACCTGGTTGCCTGGCCGCCACCGGGATTCGTGCCCTATTCGCTCGTGCCGGCGCGGTGGAGTTGCTCGCTCGGCGATGCGAGCTTCGCCGCTGCCACGGTCTCCATGACTCAGGATGGCGTGCCGGTGCCCACGCGAATCGAATCGCGGCAAAACGGGTTTGGAGAAAACTCGGTCGTCTGGGTGCCTGGGGACCTCAATCCCAATTCGGGCAGCCCGACACCCTATCCGGCGCCTGCGGTCGATTCCACCA
>JANXMD010000224.1 GCA_025354845.1 Verrucomicrobiota bacterium
CTCCCGACGGTCACGACCCGCCCCACCCCCCACATCGCCTGGGATCTAAGCCGCCAATTCGAACGCCGGCAGTTGAAGACGAGTGAAACCGCGGGCTCACACAACTGGATACCGATCAACAGCGCGCCGAGCCAAAAGCCCATGATCGTCCATCGAAATTGCCATCGACGCGCTCCTGGCAAGAGCTTCCAGTCGTAACCGGATGGAGATTGGTCCGATGCAACGTTTCAAGGTAGGTGGAACGCGACGACGATGGATTCTAGGGGACCTCATGATCTTCGTCCTGGGAGCGGTAGCCCTGCCGTTGCTCCCCGCTTGGCGGAATCTCTCGGCGATTTCGATGACGATTCTGAAGGCGAGTCCCGGCTTGAACGGGGAATGCGATCTGGAAGGGTCCTCGGGCATTTAGTGGGAAAACAGGCCCATTCGTCTCGGATCAACGTCGCGAGCGTCCACAGCAGGATTGCCATCACACGGGAACCAGCGAACCAGCGAACCGGAACCCGCGCCCCAAGGACACCGGCTCGCCGCGTAGGGCCGCGAGGATTTAGTAGATCCTACTTCATGGCCGGATCCTCCGGAGCGAGGTTGCGAAGGATCCACGGTTCGTTGCGATAGATCTTGTCCGAGTGCTCGCCGAGATCGCGCAACCAGCTTACCTGCGAACCAAGCCGTGCGATCGATTTGAAAAGACGATCTTTGCCCGTCTGTTTTCCCAGAATGGCACCCCAGGTCCATACTTCCCCCTCAAGAGTGACCGCGGCCACCGCACCGCCTCCGGTATCCGCTGCGACCGCATTCGCGGGAAGGTTCATATCCTGAAACTTGACGGACCCGGGATTCAGATTCATTGCCTTCAGGTAGCAGAACGAACCGTTGCGCCGCCTCAGTAGGTGGCCATCGCGAGAGGCGGAAACGGACATCCAGTCGGTGTTCGTCCCAATCTGCCTTGGGGACGCATAGGAGGTGGGGAGCGCGCCGGTATAGGCGTGCGCTCGTTTTCCAAAGGCCCAAAGCGTCCCGTCTGCCCTCACAGCCAGCCAGAGGTTGTAAGCCACGGCCACGTCCACCCAGTTGGTCTCCGCCGTCATTCGTGTGGGCACCGCCAGGTTGTTAACTGTCGAGGACACGGTGCTGCCAAATTCAAGGCTCCCGCCCCAG
>JANXMD010000530.1 GCA_025354845.1 Verrucomicrobiota bacterium
CCGAGTTTTTCGGCCTTCGAACGGTCGGCGTTGAGTCCGCCGACTGCCGCGCGGCCCAAGCCGCGCATCGCGGCCGATCGCGCGAACCGAGTGTCGCCCTTGGACGGGCCTGCGGCGGCCGATTTGAAGGCGGCCCCAAGCGTCGGAAGATCCGCCAAGGCGAAATGACCGTTGGTAGCGAGTACCCGGTTGACTGACTCGCGCTCCAGGTTGAGTCGGCGTCCGGCGCCGCCGGGCAGACCCCCTTCTTCCGCCCGGGCCGTCTCGAGGGCCCGACCACGGAGGGCCGTCTCGAACAAACGCTCGTCTTCCTCGGGATTTGGCGGAAGCAATTCCCAGAGTTCGCGGAGATGACGCGCTGCATTCGCCGACTCGTCGGGCAGCCTCCGGGCCAGCAACGCCCGTTCCGCAACGTTGAGGCGCGCGTAGGCCCACGGCTCCAGGTAGCGTTTCAGGTCTGAATCCAAAAGGTACTCGTCGAGGAAGGTCCGGTCTTTCTTGTTCCTGAGGTACGGCTGGATCACCTCCGCAAAGAATTTCTGGTCCTTCCGGCTGAGAAACAGGTTCAACTCGTGACACGCAAACTCGCTGTATTTCGAACGCTTTTCCGCGTCCTTGAGCGCGGGCCAACGCACGATCCACTCGAACTTCGCGAGGTTGGCGTCGGGGTTCAGCGTGGTGAACAACGCGTGGACCGACGCCAGCGTGTCGTACGTCTCGATTTCGCCGGTCAACACATCGGGCAGCGTGGCGGTGCCGCCCTTGGCCAGCACCACGATCTCCTTCGCCTCGGTGGACGGCTGCGCGGGGTCGAGGTTCTTGGAGAGGCGCAGGTCGCGGAACCGCGTGACCCGTTCGCCGAGCGCAAGATTCTCCCAAGCCGCATGAAAGGGATCCTCAGCATAGATCTGCACGTGTTGTCGGTCACCGAGCGATTGGAACGGCAACCGCACCACGCCGGCGGCGTCGGGCACGAGGTTATAGAAAACCGGTGCGGCATCGGCCAGGAAGTCGAGGGTCGTGTCCTCGCCGCCTGGGCCGGGGGGTAGCGGAGCGGCGTCCACCTGGGCCGCACTGGTGGCATTGCCCAGCATCGTGCCGGCGGCCATGGCGGGCGGCACCATCGCGTCCATCGCGAGCGTGTTCGCGTCGGTCGAACGCTTCTCCCAGGGGTTCAACAGAAGTCCGGGGCGGACCAGCATGTTGCCCGGGTACTTCGCCGCGTAGCGCCGTTCCAAAATATAGCGGTACTCGTCACCGATTGCCCGGCCGCCCGAGTACAGGTTCGGGAGGCGGTCCGGCGTCGCCCAGCCGGATCCGAACCGCGTGAACCCACCGAGCCCGCCGAAGAGCCCGCGGCCCGGAAGGAAGCGTGTCGCCGCTAGGTGCACCCGGGTGTACTGGTTCCAGTTTCGGAGTTGCACGACGACGCCGTTAGTGGTGACCGACGCCGATTCCACCTGGAGCGGCGCGCCGTCCCGCACCTCCAGCAAGCGGTTGGCTCCGACGAGCCACTCACCGACCGGTTGCCCGTCGGTGATTCGGATCGCGATCGTGCGCTCGCTCTCGTCGCGGAGGCGCAACGAGTAGTCCCCGGGAGCCAGGCCCGACAATTCAAGGAACGCGCCGTTCTGCTTCGCGGAACCCGCGCGGTCCGCCACGAACTCGCCGCCGCGGACTTCCAGGAGCGACACCGAATCCGGTCTCGCATTGGCAATCCAGGGGACACGGATCGTCTCGCCGGCGCGGGCGTGCAATTCCGCGGGCCAGGTGCGCGCGGCCTCCTCAAGGTTCCAGGTGCTTTGGCGGCCGTTGGGCACGCGCGCCCGCACGGTTTCGACGTCCTCCAACCTGCCGAGCGCGACGCGGCCCTGGTCGTCGGTTCGCAGCGGGATCGTCTCGGCCCGCGTGAACGCGCGCCGGACCACCTCGAAGACCACCTGCTGGTCGGCCACCGGCTCCCCGTTTTTCCCGAGCAATTCGAACACCTGCTCGTCGCCAAACCGACTGAGATGCCCGTCGTTGGTCGCCTCGGTCCGATCGATGCCATTGAGTTCCCAGGTGCGCGACGCGACGAGGTCCCTCTTTTCGCCGCCACGCGACAGTGGGTCGACCTTGCCCCGGAGGGTCGCCGTGATGCGCGCGAGACGGTCCGGAACGCGGAACGTGTTGGTGAGATCTCGGCCCGCGGAAAGCCCGGCAATCTTGGTCTCCGTCGTCGTCGAGATCCCGTCGATCGTCTCGGTTGTGATTGAAAGCGATGGTTCCAACAAGAGTTCGGGCGCTGCAGCAAGGTTGCCCACGAGCAATACGGTGCGTACCGCGAGCGTGGCCTCGCGCCTCGCGAGGAGTTGCTCGCGCTCAATGTGGAACTGCGCGTCCAATCGGTAGTCCTCGGCGTGGTGATCGAACTCCGCGAGGCTCGCGAATCCGCCGCTCGGGTCCGCCAGCACGATGCCGCGCCGCCCGGGCTGTGCGGTGAACGGGACCAGGATCCGCCCGTCCTTCGGATCGGGGACGAGTCGGCGGCCGTCGAGCCACGCGACCACGTTGGTCGTGGCCTTGCGGTTTTCGTCGAGCGCGGTCAGAAGATCGCCCGCCGCTCCCGGTTTCTGCACCAACGAGAACGAGCCTTTGCGCACCAGCGCGCGCGAGGAACGTCCGCCGCCGATGAACTCAAGGACCCACGCGCCGCGCTTGCCCTTGAGTTCGGGAAACGTGAACTCGCGCGACACGCGCTTGAATGGCGACGTCTCGCCGTCGTGCGTCCGCTCTGAGTTCGCCACGAGTCCATCGAGGTTCAGGTCGGTGTTCAACTGCCGCCCCTGCGCGAGGAAATAGCCCAACGTGTTCACCTCGTAGATCCGCACGATCACCTTCGGCGCGTTTTTCAGCACTACCGAGACCGACACCTCTCCGTCCACCGGCACGGATGCTGGATTGGTGGGTGGGAAGTCAATGTCGACGCGATTCTTGAGCGCCTGGTATGCGGTGGGCGACAGGAGCGACGCCCATTTCTCGGGATCGCCGACACCCGCCGTGATCTTGGCTTCGGCGAAGACCGGTTTCACCCACGCGTCTTGGAGCCATTCGGTCCAAGGCTCCCACGCCGCGTCGTCGACTGAGAAATGAAGGACGAAATCGCGCACCAATGCCTCGTCGTTCCCAATCGCCGGCAGGCCGAGCCCCGTGTCGTCGAAGGCGGCGTTCAAGTCGACGGCATGCCGGGCCACGTCCGCCTGCTCGAGGTACTTCGGATTCATGTAGTGCACCGGCCGGGGCAATTTCAGATACTCCACGAATCGCTCCCGGTTATAGACCCCGCGAGTCCGATCGTGCACCAGACGCGTGTAGAGAACCTGGGCCTTGAGGGAATTGAACCCGGCCGGCAGCGTCCGAACAAAGTCCCAGACGCGTCCCAACCACGCCTCGCGTTCCACGGGATCCTGCGCCGCGTCGGCATCGGCGCCCGGTGCGAGCTTGCGGATGCGCGCGAACACGAACGCCTGTTGTCCGGCGAGCGACGGCACGAGTTTCTGCAATGAGTCGAGTTGTTCCGGGAGCAGCGCGCGGTGGATAGCGAATTCGCCGAACCCGCGGCTTTCCTGAGTCTTCAAGTCTTCCGCCACCAACTCCACGAGCCCCGGCACGTCCGGCCGCACGAGTTTGGACAACACCGTGCGCCGCTGCGCCGGCCGGAGCGCCACCTTGTCGCGCACCAACCGGTCGACCTCCGCGTCCGCCAGTCCAGACAGGCTGTCGTGAACCAGGACAGCCTTGAGAAACACGTCGCGGGAGATCCGTGCAGGATCGAGCGCGACGGGCAGGTCGGGTTTGCGGTCGCGGACCTCCTGGACGTGGTCGAAGCGGAGTCCGAGGCGGTCGCGAAGGAACTGGAGCGTCCGTTGAGGGTCGGCATCGTAGCCGATCAACGCCTCGCGGTTCTCAAGGATCCGTCGCTGGTCGGAATTCGGATGGCGCTTGGCCCACTGCTCCAGAATCGCGGCCAGCTTCGGCTTTTGCCCGGTGGTGTGGTAGTGGAGGGCGTGGAAGAAGTAGAACTCCTCCGTTCCCGGCACGAGTTGCGCGAGGGCTGCCTCGCGATTCGCCGAGAGCGCGAATTTCTCGACGAACCCGATCTCGTTCTCGGCGCGGACGGCGAGCGCGGTGAACAGGCCGGCGGCGAGAAGACCGAGGATGGTTTTTGGCGTGGTCATGGAAAGCTGTGGGGACAGGTAGTGCCCAACAGGACAACGCGCCCAGGCGCGCTTCCTTAGAGGCATTTACCGATAGCAGAAAAACGCCTTCGACGCTTCCCGGAAAAAAGGCTCACCGCAATGGGGATTGATCTCGAGCATCGCCTCCGCCCTGGCCTTCGAGCGGGTCGAAAATAGCCCCAACGGCAACCGAAGCAGGTGGTTTACCCGCCAACCGGCCTCAAAATCCAAAAACGCTGGCACGCTCGCACTTCCGAAGGCGCGACCGGGTGGAATGACGACATCCCGTTCTGAGTTTGAGGCGGTATTTAGAGCCGCACCGATTGGAAACTACGATGTGGATCGTGTCAGAAGGCGTTTTAACCAGCCTTTTGGCCTCTCGTCATCGATCAGTAGCATCGACTTTTCGCCGATTTGGATGCGTGCAAAATAGGGCTGCCAAATCCCATTTCTCTTTTCCAGCTTAACCTTTAATCGACCCTCCGCCCGGCTTCCTTCCAGCGGTAACGATAGCGAAGCAGATCCACGCCAGCGCGGCGCAAGAAACGCAGAAAAACCAAGGTGTTCGGTTACGGAGCCCGAAATCCAAAAGCCGATCTTCAGGGGATCGCCCAGGAGGTTCATCACTTCAATGTTACCCTCAACGAGCTTCAGTGCCGCCTTCGTCGCTCCACTGTTGCGCATCAACGTATCGACAAAAAACCATATCGCCCATACCAGAAGGCAACCCGCCACTACTAGCCAAAATACTAGCATAGAATCATATGGATGTTATGGAGGAGATATCTAACGCCTTCTCTGAAACCACGACCTTCTTGTTAAAGGCGTGTGCGGGCTTTTCTTGCTGCCATCTGCGCATGTCACTCTTGTCACGTCAAGGCTCCTGTCTGGGCAGCGACCCGTGCCACCACCGGCTCATTCTATGCCTGTAGAGCCGGTTTTTTCTTAGCCGGAACGATGGCCCCTTCCGACTGCCTCCATCTGTGTCTATTGGTGTTCATCCGTGGTTTCTTCTGCATTTCTCAGGCTTAGAACCTGCTCACCCCGGGATCCGCCTCGTTCCCTCGGCGGCGGCGGGGAAGAAACGGTCGCGGTTCCGCCAGCGAGGCTCCGCGGGGACTTGCCGCAGCTCGGCATAGGCCACCTCGAACAACCGCGACGACGCGGCATCGGCTCTCGCCCGGACGGCGGTTAGAATCGGAGTGACATCGCTCGTTCGCCTTTTCGAAGAAATCGGACCAGAGGATATGCCCTGCCACGCCCTCCGGCCCAATCGCGAGTAATGCGAGGCAGGGAACAACGTTTCATTGCGGACAGGATATGATGGACAACAGGACACAATCGGCGCAATGGCCGGCTGAAGATCACGGCGTGCGCAATCGATAGATGCGGGTGGGATATTCCGACGATTGCGGATCGCTGAAGGAAGCCGAATTGCCCTTGAGAGTATTGGTGCCCACCGGAGTCCAGTCGGGATGGGCCAGGTCCGTGCCGGCCTCGATGACGACGGTCTTGCCGCTCGCCCAATTGATGTCAAAACCGAAATGCCCGCCGGTCACTCCAAGGCTCGTATCCCCGGTCCGCACCTGCGGGTTCCACACCGCCGTCGGACGCCCGCCATAGGCTTTACCCCAGCCGGCTGTTCCGGACAGATAATAGACGGTTGCTTGGACATCACCGGTGAAACAACTGTCACCAAGGGAGGGAGCGTCGCCCTCGAGATAGACGCCGGTCAGGACGGGGCACGCCGAGAACGCAGAGCCGCCAATGCTGGTGACGCTGTTTGGGATCGTCACGACGGTCAAGGCGTGGCAGACATTGAACGCTGCTGACCCGATGCTGGTGACACCATTGCCGATTGT
>JANXMD010000536.1 GCA_025354845.1 Verrucomicrobiota bacterium
CGAGTCGGAACGCCGCAGGTCAGGTGCGATCCACCCAGACGCGGTCGAGGACGATGTGGTCCATTTGAGTGCGAAGGAAGCAGTCGATGGCCTGCTCGGGCGTGTGGACGATGGGTTCGTTCTCGTTGAGCGAGGTGTTGAGGACGATGGGGACGCCGGTGCGTGCGTGAAAGCGACGGATCAATTCGTGATAGCGCGGATTGGACTCCTTGGTGACCGACTGGAGCCGGCCCGAGCCATCCACATGCGTGACCGCGGGGATCTGCGCGCGCTTCTCGGCCCGGATGGGGAATACCTTTTCCATGAACGGAGAGGGCTCATCAATCTCGAACCACTCACCGACATGATCCGCGAGAATGCTGGGGGCAAACGGGCGGAACTTTTCGCGGAACTTGATCTTGAGATTGATGATGTCGCGCATATCGGCGCGGCGCGGGTCGGCGACCAGGGAGCGGCAACCCAGGGCACGGGCCCCGAATTCGCAGCGTCCCTGAAACCACCCGACGACTTTGCCATCGCACAGCGCGTCCACGGTGCGTTCGAACAGCGCCTCCTCTTCAAGGACCGTCGCAGTCACGGGATACTTGCGGGTTGAGGCGAGGCACTGCTCGGCGGTGAAGCTCGGGCCCCAGAAGCCGTGGGTCAGTTCGAAGCCGCGCGGCTGACCGAGGACCCGGTTCCAAACATCGAAGGCGGCACCGAACGCGGTTCCGTTGTCGGCGGCGCCCACTGGTATGAACGCACGCTTGAAGGGCGTGTTTCGCGTGATCTTCCCGTTGGCCACCGAATTCATCGCGCAACCGCCAACGACCACCACGTCGTCCACCGGATGCTTCGCGTGGAGTCGGTTGAGCAAGTGGAAGAGGATCTCTTCGGTGACGCGCTGCAGGGAGGCGGCGAGGTTTTGCTCGCGTTCACCCATCTCGGCCCGCGGTGCGAGGGCAGGGCCGAGGCGTTTCTCCAGAAGCTCGCTGTGGAAGGGCTGAACTTTCGGTGAGCCATCGTCCCAGCTCATCGAGATGCCGTCTCGCTGATGGCGGAAGTAGTCGAGGTTCAGCTCAAAGGTGTCTCCCTTCGGTTGGATCATCTTCCGAAATTCATCGGCGTAGACGGGTTCACCGTAGGGAGCGAGTCCCATGACCTTGTACTCGTCACCGTAGGAGTGGAACCCGAGGTACAGTGTGATGGCGTTGTAGAGGAAGCCAAGTGAGTGCGGGTAGAAGACCTCGCTGAATTTCTCGAAACGATTGCCGTCCCCCTTGGCGAGAACGGTGCTGACGAAATCGCCCATGCCGTCCACGGAAAGCAGGGCGGCGCGGTCGAACGGTGAGGTGAAGAAGCCGGAGGCCAGGTGCGAGTCGTGATGCTCGACATTGTGGAGCTTGGCCCGGATGGATTCGGCTTCGACCCCGAAGGCGCTGGCCAGTTCGTCCCGGATTCCCAGGGTTTTGCTCTGACGTCCAAGCCGGTCGAGAATGGCTTGCAGCGAGGGCCGTTGGGTCAGCGCAAACAGCGCCTTCTTGCCCACGTTCGCTTTCGGATTAAACGACAGCGCGATGTGGTCGATTTGCTCGATCCCAATCCCGGCGTGCGCGAGGCAGTAGCGGATGCTTTCGGAAGGGAATCCGGCCCAGTGTTTGATACGGCGGAAACGCTCCTCCTCCACCGCTGCGACCATCTGCCCATTGTGCAGGAGGGCAGCCGAAGAGTCGCCGTGGTAGGCGTTGATACCGAGGATGAACATGGGGCTCAGAAGTGAGGAACGAAGTGGGGGAAGACGTCCGGTCAGGCGCTGCCCACTTTAAAGCGCGCGTCCTGGGAGTTGACCGCACCTAGCTGCGGCACCTTGGCAGGCGGGATTGGGGAGGCGGTCTCGAGCAGATTCAGCGTCTTCTCGAGGAGGGTGGCGGCTCCGACTCGCTCCACGGCCTCGGCGTATTTGGTGGCGCTGCCGCGTCCGCCGTTGGCCTCTGCCGTGCGGATCGCGCTCACCATGGCGTCCACATCGCCGTGGCGAATGCTGTGGAGGTGACTGGGATCCTGGATTTGGTCGAAGAGGTCGCTGACGTGGCTTTGGGCCGGGCCGAGATACAGGATGGGTGCTCCCACCAGCAGGACGTTGTACACCTTGCAGGGGTGGATCATGCCGACGAAGGGGTCGCCCATGGCGACGACGTGGAGATCGGCGGCGGAGAGTGATCCGCCGAGTTCCTCAATGGGGCTGTACGGCAGGGTATGGATGTTCTTGAGCCCGTGGTCCTGGGCAAACCGGGCCGTGGTGGCATGCTGACTCCCCCCGCCCACGAAACAGAACGCAAAGCGGGGCTCCTGGGCGAGACGCTTCGCGGCATCCAGCAGGGTATCCAGGGGATGGCAGGGGCTGTGGTTGCCCGAGTACATCACCAGGAAGCGATCCTGAAGTCCGTGCTTCTCGCGGTAGCGGTCGCGGCCCGCCGCATCCCAGCCGGCGACATCATTCTGCGCCCAGGGCGGGATGACCTCGATTTTCTCGGCGGGAATCCCTTTCGCGACTACGCGGTCGCGCATGAAGCGATCGAGGGCGATCACTTGATGGGAATTTCGAAAGCTGAATCGCGACATCGCCTCCAACCCCCTGGCGGCGATTGAGTTCTCGGGAATCCATTTGGCTGCCACCGCGGCATCCGGATTCAAGTCCATGACCCAGTAAAACAGGCGCGCCCGGCGAAGTCGGCAGTACCATGCCGCGAGGAAGGCGATGAGTGGGGGCGACGTCAGGGCCACCACCGCGTCATGGCGGGGAATCCGCAGCAGCCGGAACGCGCAGGACGCGATGAAGGTCGCGAAATCGATGGCCCGGCGCCAGCGGCTGGACTTGCCTAGTCCGGTGGCCTCCACGCGATGGATCGTAATCCCCTTCCACGTCTCGATGGTGGGGAACCGGTCTGTCGGGCAGTCGTATCCGCGACGACTGGTGATCACCGTCACCTGATGCCCTCGCCCGACCAACCCGACGGCCAAGTCCGTCAGGTACTGGGCGGTCGCGGCGACGTCCGGGTAGAACGTCTGGTTGAGAAGCAGGATCCGCATGTGTCTGTCGTTAAGAGGCGAATGAGGGCGTCAGAGCGCCTGGCTCAGTCGCTTGAACCCAAGGCGGCAGGTTAAACCGCCGATGGACGTTGATGAACGCAGATAGCGATACCGCGAGAGAGAGGCAGGGATGGATCCCGGTCGAGTCCCCTCACCGCCGAAAGTTGCAGTGGCAGGCGATCGCCGAGGGATCGGGGGCGGTGCAGCATGCGTAAGAGGTTGACAATCAATTGCTAGTTGTCGTTGGTCATCCCTTTCGAGGCAAGCTTCGCCCGGTCGCTTCGATACGTCCGAAGCAACCCAAAGGAGGACTTTGCGTTCCACTCTGCTGCCAAGTCTCTTGCGCTGCCGGTCGGCGCGGGTGAGCCAAAAATGGGTAATCGATCGAATGCTTCCGAGGTTCAACCCCAAGGCCAGTAGGGTGTCGGCTAGGATCCCGGTTTTCAAGCCGCGCGTGAAGCGACGCCAGCGGGGCGGTGATGCCGGTTTCCGCAGATCGATTCCTCGGGATTTTGAGAACCTGGACTGGCGAGCCCAAAGCGTACCAAGTGCTGGAGTCACTGGTTAGCGGGTTTCGAGCCCATGCTTGTGCAGGAACTGATCCAGGGCGAACAGCGCCCAGCGTTGGTACCAGGTGGACAACGGAATGGCCGACCGGCCTTCTGCCGCACCCAATTGGTCCTTCCATTCCGAAAGCGCCCAGCGGGAAAAGGGAACGACGAAGCCCTGTTTGCGACGTCGAGTGACCCATTCCGGCAGTTCGGGGACCGCGGCCTGCAGTAGTTTCTTTCCGGTCGCGAGCCGGTGGGCTGCGGGAATGGAGGCCACCCGGTCAAAGAGGGCACGGTCTACAAAGGGCACCCGGAGTTCCATCGCCCACGCCATGCTGTACACGTCCGAGTCGCGGAGGAGCTGATTTCGGAGATACCGCTCGAACTCCAGTCGGGAGACCCAGTCGCGAGGAGAGGGCGGAGGTTTGGGGCCGGGGGGAATGGCGAGGCGGGCAAGGAGTTGATCGGAAGACGGGAGGGGGCGGGCGTCGCGGAGATACGCTGGCAGGAGCGCCAAGGCTTCCGCGGGTGTGAAAATGCCCCGCATCGCCCAGTGGGTGATGCCCCAGTTGGGGGGCGCCGCGAGAGCAGCAGACAGCCGTCGAAGGGGTCCCGCCCTTCCGGCCAGAAGTCGGGCGGCGATCGGACGCAGTCCCGTGGCGTGGAGGCCTCGCATTCCAAGCATTAATTGTGGCATGCGCCGGAAGGAGGCGTAGCCGCCAAAGAGTTCGTCCCCTCCCAAGCCGGAGAGCACGACCTTCATTCCCGAGCGGTGGGCATGACGCGACACGCAAAAGGTGTTGAATCCGTCGATGCTGGGCTGGTCCATGGCCTCCAGGTACTCGGCGAGCACGGGCCGAGCCGCGTCCGCATTCAGGCGCCAGGGTTCGAAGGAGTACCCGAAGTGGGCGGCGGTCCGCTTCGCCACCGCCGATTCATCGAAGGTGGCCTCATCGAACTGGAGGCTAAATGTCCGCAGTTCGCGAACCCCAATCCGCGATGCCAAGGCGACCAACGCTGTGGAATCCAGGCCGCCGCTGAGGAACACCCCGACTGGAACATCGCTGACGAAGTGTCGGCGGATCGAATCTTCCAGCGCCGCGCGGGCTCGCGATACGGCTTCCTCCCAATCCATGGATTCGACCGGAAACGACGGCTGCCAATACGACTCCAACGAGACGCGGCCGGCCTTCCAGTAGAGGCGATGCCCGGCCGGGAGGCAGCGCACTCCCTGGATGAGGGTTTCGGGTTCCGGTACCGAGCCGGATAGAAGGTAGCCAAGAGCCGCGTCCGGATTCAGCGAGCGGGGGGTGGGATCGGCCTGAAGCAGCGCCTTTAGTTCGGAGGCGAAAAGGAACTCCCCTCCCGTTCCGATCCGGTAGTAGAGGGGTTTGATGCCGAACGCATCGCGGGCGGCGAAGGCGGTTCGCTCGAGGGTGTCCCAGATCACGAAGGCGAACATGCCTTCGAGGCGTTCCACGCACCGGGGTCCGTCGCGACGGAAGAGATGGAGCAGGACCTCAGTGTCGGATTCGGAGGCAAAGCGGCAGCCCTCCGACTCCAGCTCTTGCCGAAGCGAGCGGAAATTGTAGATCTCGCCGTTGAAGGTGATCCAGTACCGCTCGTCGGCGGTGGTCATGGGCTGCCGGCCGGTTGGAGCGAGTCCAAGAATCGCCAGACGTGCGTGAACCAGGCCACAGTCCAGATCCCGCGATACATAGCGGCCGTTCGCGTCTGGACCGCGATGACTCAGGGCGTACCGAAGGGATTCCAGACGCTGGTCCAGATCGGACGACGCCCCGGCAAATCCGAGAAGACCTCCAATGCCGCACATTAGGAACAGCGAAGCGTCGAGTTGAAACGAGGGTGGAGCATATCCCGCTGCAGAGAATCTCCGGGATGTCGGAGAGGAGCTCTAGGAAATTGTGGTTTCGGCTGCGGCGTGGGGTCAGCCGGGGCGACTGACGGAGGTGTCCTCGAGGGGGGAAGGGGTGCTGTTTTGAACCTTCCGGTTCCAGAACCAGAGGGCCACAAAGATCGCGAGCAGGACCAACACGCCGGCAGCTCGCCAGATCCAGGTGTATTGGGATCGGTTGGAGCGCTTACGCTTGCGGTGCGGACGCTCGGGTTGTAGGTCCGGCGCGGCTGGACGGGAGGGGCTCATGCTGCAATTTCCTTGAGAATTCCGGACAAGCAGCATCGCCGGGTCCCGCGGGGAGTGCAACCTCGAAGGCGGCTACGCCGTAGCCGCTGACGGGAGGACGCGGATCCCTGGGGCGTCAGAACCCACCCCCAGTTCCATTGGGACTGTCCTTCGTGTGTGGGCGAAGTCCGCCTCGTTCGCTCGGCGGCTACGCCGATGCGGAGGGGGGCAATTTGATGGAAAACTCCGTCCCCCCGGTATGTCCCCGGTTCCATTCCAAGGCTCCACCATGGAGGTCGAGACAGGTGCGACAAATCACGAGCCCGAGTCCGTTTCCCTTAGTTCCCCCGACGTTGCTGCCCCGCTGGAACGGTTGGAACAATCGCAACGCGTCCTCGGGGCGGATCCCGACTCCTTGGTCGCAAACGCGAATCTCGGGGGTCGCTTGGGTCGTGCTCAGCACGATGCGCACCTTGGCGTCGGCGGGCGAGTATTTGAGGGCGTTTGAAACGAGATTGGAAAGTGCGAGCTCGAGGAGTTGGGGGTCCCCCTGGCTCCAAACCGGGGTATCCGGGAGTTCCAGACGAATCCGAGACGTCGTC
>JANXMD010000540.1 GCA_025354845.1 Verrucomicrobiota bacterium
GGATCACCACCTTGAAGCTGAACAACGATCATTCGTCGCTCCGCTTCCCGCATCTCGGCGTGGACTACATGATTCACCATCTGCTGTCGCACTCCGACACCGCCGACTGGCTGAAGGTGAACCAGTTCTTCCTCGAGCAACTGGGCTACATCGCCCGCAAGTTGGATGGCATCCAGGAGGGCCCGCGGACACTGCTCGACAACTCGATGCTGCTGTACTGCTCCAGCATGATGAGCGGCAATCACAATGCGGACCAACTGCCCGTCGTCCTGCTGGGCGGCGGCGGCGGACGGATCCGCGGCGGACGCGTCCTCGACTACACCGGAAAGCCGGATCGACAGATGTGCCGGCTCTATTTGTCGATGATGGACAAGATGAACCTCCGCCTCCCGAAGTTCGGCGACGCCGCTCAGCCCTTGGCCGAAATCTGAGCCATCCGGCTTCCCAAAGGGATGCCAGCCCATAGCCGGTGGTCGAGCAAAGCGACACCACCGGGTGCCAATCAATCGAGGTACCGCTCGTCGTATTCGATCCCCGATTTCTGAAGCATCAGGATGTACTCGTCCCGAAAGCTTCGGCGGCGGTGATGCTCCTCCTGGCGGGCGATGTACTCTTGAACCCGCTGGTGTCCGGACGCGCTGACGGAAAAAGCGCCATAGCCCTCCTGCCAGCGGAAAGTAGGGAGCCGGATCGTCTCCACCACCCAGATGGATGACGCCTTCTTGAGCTCTCGCATGAAGTCCGACACACAATGCGAGGGTTTCAGTCCCACCAGCACGTGAACGTGATCGGCGACACCACCGATTCCTTGGGGAATTCCCTGCAGGCCGCGGGTCACGCCGCCAAGATACTCATGCAAACGCGGCCGCCATTCGGCTTCCATGAGAGGTTCCCGGTGCTTCGTTGCAAAGACCATGTGATAAAGAAGCGACGTGTGAGTCGAAGGCATGGCATATTTGGGGCTGGCACCCCTCCCCAGGGTGCGGATCTCAACCGACGTTCATCCGGTGGTATCGCCTCGCTCAACCACCGGCTGGAGGCTGGGATGCCTCCGGCATTTACAAAGTCAAAGCCGAGAAACTTGGGGTCCTCTCGTGGTGTCTGTACCTCAGCGCAACGAAATGAATCTCCACTCCGAACCGTGCCACCAGCTTCCCGGAGGGATGCCAGCCCCTAGCCGGTGGTCGAGCAAAGCGACACCACCGGATACCACGCCCCGGCCATTTCCCCAACGCACCGCGGCCGGGGTGCCAGCGCGTCAGCCCCAGAGTTGACGGTCGAGCGAGCGGTATTGGATCGCCTCCATCACGTCCTCGGCTACCACCGGCTCACGGCCCGCGAGATCAGCCAAGGTCCTCGAAACCTTCAGGATGCGGTCGTAGGCGCGAGCGGAAAGATTGAGATCGGTCATCGCCGTCCTCAGCAACGCAGCGGTCGGTTCGTCCAACGACACAAACTGCCGCAGTTCCCGCGATCCCATCCGGGCATTGCATCGCACCGGGCGACCGGTGAACCGCCGAAGCTGCAACTCCCGCGCGGCGATCACCCGCTTCCGAACTGAAGCGCTGGGCTCGCCGGGCCGGGCTCGCGACATCTCGGCGAACTTGACCGCCGGAACCTCGACATGCAGATCGATGCGGTCAAGTAAGGGCCCCGAGATCCGCCCGAGGTATCGTTCGATCTCGCGCGGTGAGGATCTCGATTCCGCCGGCATCTTGCCATCGGGCGTCGGATTCATCGCCGCAATCAACATGAACTGTGCCGGGAAGGTCATCGACCCGGCCGCACGGGAGATGGTCACGCGTCCCTCCTCCAGCGGCTGACGCAACGTCTCCAGTACCCCGCGTTTGAACTCCGGAAGTTCGTCCAGGAACAGCACGCCGTGGTGGGCGAGCGAGATTTCGCCGGGTGTGGGCTGCACGTTCCCACCCAGGAGTCCGGCATCGCTCGCGGTGTGATGCGGCGCGCGGAACGGCCGCTCGCAGACCAACCCCTGCCCGGGTCGGAGCAATCCGCAGACGCTGTGGATGCGGGTGGTCTCCAGCGCCTCCTCCAGGCTCAAGGGAGGCAGCAGCGTGGCCAGGCGCCGCGCGAGCATGCTCTTCCCAGTTCCTGGTGGCCCTATGAGCAGAAGATTGTGTCCCCCGGCGGCCGCCACCTCGAGGGCCCGCTTCACCGAGTCCTGCCCCTTCACGTCGGCCAGATCCAGATCGTCGTCGGGATTGATCCGAAACAAAGACGCCATGTCGACCCGCACCGGATCGATTCCCGCCTCCCCTTCCAAAAAGAGCGCTGCCTCACGCAGATTGCGGATGGGAATCACGTTTAATCCTTCCACCACCGCCGCCTCCATCGCGTTCTCAGCCGGCACCAGCAACCCCGCCATACCCGCTGCGCGCGCCTGTAGGGCAATGGAAAGAATCCCCTTCACCGGACGCACCGCTCCGGTGAGCGCCAACTCGCCCACGATCATCAGGCGCTCCAGCAACCCCTCCACCGGCTCGATCTGTTCGCTCGCGGCCAGGAGGCCAAGGGCAATCGGCAAATCAAAACTAGGCCCCTCCTTGCGCACGTCGGCCGGCGCCAAATTGATGGTGGTCCGCCCCACCATGAACCGGAACCCGGAATTGGCCACCGCGGTGGTCACCCGGTCGCGGCTCTCCTTGACCGCGGCATCCGGAAGCCCCACCACGACGATGTTCATCTGGCCGAATCCGCAGTCGACCTCGACCTCAATGCTGTAGGCGTCAATTCCCTGGACTGCCGCAGAATGAATCTGCGCAAGCACAGGCAAACCCTACCCCGAGCCCGCTCTCTTCAGTCAAATGTGCGTACAATGTCCAAACAGACGTTGGTGATTGGTCCGAACCTGTGCGGAAAAGGAGCGGGGTTCGTGTCCCAGGAACTCTGCGGCGAAGCGCTGGACCACGGGGAGATTGCCGGGGTGGTTTTGCTCGCGGCCGATTGCGGACAGCGGAAGGGGCTGTTCGATCCAAGCCGGCGGGAGTGGTTGATCCGGCGCATCGGTTTCCAAGAGCAGGCGGTCTGGCGGCACCGAACGGAATGCGTCTCGCTGTCGCTGTTTGCGCTCGTGGAGGAGGGCTCCGGAGAATCCAAAATAGGCGCCCAATTCGGCAAACTGCGGCACGAGCTCGCGCGATCCGCCATAGCTGTGGAGCAGGAATCCACGAGCCGGCAGGCGCGTGGACCGAAGCAACTCCAGCAGGCGGCCCCAGGCTTGGATGCAGTGGATGCTGGCCGATCGGTCCATCGTGACGGCGAGCTCGAGCTGCCGCAGGAACACTTGCTCCTGCTCGGTCATCGGAGTGGGGACGATCTCCCCCAACCCACCATCCCAACGCCGGAGGGACGCGGCAGGCTGGTCCAGGATCCAGGCGTCGATGCCGATCTCGCCGACTCCGGCAGCGGGGAACTCGGTCAGACGCCCGCGCAGGGCTTCGAGCCAGCCGGGACTCCGTTGAGACAGACGCCAGGGATGATAACCAAACGAAGGCTGCACGAGGCGGTGTTTTTGAGCCAGGGCGGCTACCTCCGGCCAGTCCCCCTCGCAGGTGCCGTTCACGACCATCGCCTCAACTCCCAGCCGGCGCGCCGTTTCCAGGCACTCTTCCCGTACCCCTTCCGGTCGTATCGCCTGAAGGTGATTGTGGGCGTCGCAACTGGGGAGGACGGGGGCACTCATGACCTCGACAAGGCGTCCACCTCATGGGTCCGGGCGAACTCATGAATCTGCTCCTCCACCCGGAGGACGGTGGCCCGGCGATTGTCCGCCAGATGACGCAAGAGGCCAAGACGGTCGAGCGGCGCGCGTCCTCCCGAGAGGATCTCAGCCGCGGTTTTTCCCGAGTAATGGGTCGCCAGGAATCCGGCCAGCGCTTTGAGGCTGACCGCATCCGAATCGGCTCGGAACCAGCATCTACTCGAGTGGAATTCAGGAACCCACCACAGCCGCACCAGGCAGCCGGACACCCGGAATTCATCACGACGCCAGGAATCCGGTAGCGGAGGCAGGCGCCGGGCCCAATCCACCAGCCAGCCGAGACGCGCCTGAGAATCCTTTAAGTCTGCAAGGACCTCGATCGGAGCGGGCTCCGTGACCGTGGATGACGACGACGATTCAGGATTCACCACGAGCGCAGCCTGACAGAAACGGGTCCGGCGAGCGAGTAACGCGTCTCCGGGACCCGTGAAGAAAGCCAGTCAGGCCATTCCCAATCGGCGGGTCTCAGCCGTGCGGCCGAGGAAGAAGTAGATCACCGAGCCGACCAGCGGGAGAAACCAGACCAGAGCCGCCCAAAGGACACGCGCGGTGCCGGTCAAATTGTCGTTGCGGATCGAGTGAACCAGCATCCACGCCCAAAAGACGAAACAGGCGATTCCAAACGGGATCACCAACATCAGGAGCAGCAGACCCAGCAGCGCGAGGAGGAGGAACATGGTTGGCCTTTCGGTCAGCAGAACACACGGCAGCGAGCAAAATGTTTCAATGAGCTTCCGCCGCCGCCAACGGGCGGTCACCGGTGCGGCCAAAAAGCAGGTAGAGGCAGGCCCCAATCACGTGGGTCAAGCAGATCACCACCACCCACACAATCCGGGAACCGTCCGTCAGAGTTTTGTTTCGGAGACAGTGGATCAACGACAGGATCCACATCAGGAAGCATCCGATGACAAAGGGAATCAGGACGGTGGCGTAGGCGAGCAGGAGGAGTTCTCCGGTACCGATGAGTGCGAGCATGGGGTGTGGAGGGATTGGGGTTGGGGTAAAACGCAGCTGGTTTCAAACAGGACGCACGCGCTCCAGTCGGCTGGAGGACCCACAGGCGGGGCACTTGGTCTCCGTCCCGGAAACATGGCTGTTGCAGTAGGCGCAGGTCCACTCCGGCGGGGCGGCCGGGGAGGACTCCGTGTATTGGGGGCGCGGAGTCCGATCCCGGACAAAACCCTTGAAGCGGGTTCCCTGGTAGGTGAGTTGGCCCGCATCTCCCTCCGCCAAGGCGCTGTATTCGTTTGAATTAATCGCGAACTCCTGGCGCAAGCTGTCGGCTAAGGTCTCGAAAGTTGCGTAGTAACTCGTGGAAGCGGAACTGTCATTACCGCCACCGGACACATGCTGGCGCTTGGTCGCCACCCGCACGGTAACGGACAACTCCGGGAGACCGTTGTTGGTCTGCCATTCCATGAAATTTCGGGCGATCCCGAGGAAGATGCCCCCAACCACGAGCACGAACACAACGAGAATGAACAAGGGGATCAGCGCGAACATGCCGGTGACGATGAGGTGCATGAGGAATCCTCAGGGTGCGTACAGTTCCAGGAAGCCGCAATCGCGACAGCGGAGGGCCCGGATGTCATGACGTGCCTTTCCATCGAGACTGAGGCCCAACCACCAGGATTTCTGGGGATCACCACCAACCCAGGCAGTGACCGATCGGGCATTGCCGTGACCCGTCTCCAGAATGAACCCGCCGTCCATGCCTCCTCCACACTTGGCACAGCGGACTGGGAACGGGGCGGTTGTCGCATTCATAGGCAGGCGTCCGAAGCGACTTCGAACCTATAGGGTAACCTGGACCTACCGCAGTTGGAATTACCCCGACAGTTTCCACGACCCTGCGAGTCACTGGGTCAGGCCACCACGGGTTGAACCACCTTCCCATGGATGTCGGTGAGCCGGTAGTAGCGGCCCTGGAATTTATAGGTGAGCCGTTCGTGATCGATGCCCATCAGTCGCATCACGGTCGCTTGAAGGTCGTGCACGTGAACCGGATCGGCGGCGATGTTGTAGCCGAAGTCGTCGGTTTCGCCGTAGGTCATGCCGGGCCGCACCCCGCCGCCGGCCATCCAAGCCGTGAAGCAGCGCGGGTGATGGTCGCGACCGAAGTCGGTGGCCGTCAACTTGCCCTGGCAGTAGTTGGTTCGCCCGAATTCCCCACCCCACACCACGAGCGTCTCGTCGAGAAGACCGCGCTGCTTGAGGTCGGTGAGCAGTCCGTAGCAGGCCTGGTCGATGTCCAGACACTGCCGACGAATGCCGCTCGGGAGACCCCCGTGGTGGTCCCAGCCGGGATGATACAGCTGAATGAAACGAACATTCCGCTCCGCCATGCGCCGCGCCAGCAGGCAGTTTGCGGCAAAGGTTCCCGGAGTGTTCACCGAGGGCCCGTAGAGATCCCGCACCGACGCCGGCTCGCGGGAAATGTCGAGGGTATCCGGGACGCTGGTCTGCATCCGGTACGCCAGTTCATACTGGGCAACCCGTGCAGTGATCTCGGGGTCACCGAGATCTTCAAACTGGGCCCGGTGCAACTCCGCAAGGCCGTCGAGCATGTCGCGTCGAGCGGCCGCGGACACGCCGTCGGGGTTTTTGAGAAAGAGCACCGGATCCCTGCCGTTTCGGAAGAGCACTCCCTGGTGAGGGCTGGGCAGGAATCCGTTGCCCCAAAGTCGTGCGTAAAGGGGCTGGTCAATGCGGTCCTTTGAGATAAGCACCACAAACGCCGGCAAATTCTCGTTCACCGAGCCGAGTCCGTAACTCATCCACGCCCCCATGCTCGGGCGACCCGCGATCTGCGATCCGGTTTGAAGGAAGGTGATGGCCGGATCGTGATTGATCGCCTCGGTGTTCATCGAGCGAATGACACACAACTCATCCGCAAGCTTCGCCGTCCACGGTAGCAACTCACTGATCCAGGTGCCGCCCTTTCCGTGCTGCTTGAAGGCGAAGGGCGATCCAGCGATCGGCAGCGTTGCCTGATTGGCGGACATGCCGGTGAGACGCTGCCCCATGCGGACGCTGGCCGGGAGATCCTGCCCGTGCATCTGATTGAGCCGCGGCTTGTAGTCGAACAGGTCCATCTGCGACGGACCGCCGCTCATGAACAAATAAATGATTCGCTTCGCCTTGGCGGGAAAGTGGAGCTGATCCAGGACACCGCGGCGACCGGAGGCAATCTCCGCGGCACCGAGCCGGTCCTGGAAAAGTCCCGCGAGCGCAGCGCCGCCGAGACCCATGCCGAACCGACCGAAGAAGTCGCGGCGGTTCATGGCAAAATTCACGTGGGAGGTGTTCATCCTAAAAACGGGGAGTTCAAACCACAATGGACGCTGATGAACGCAGATGCTGAGAGGGATTCGGCGAGGAATACCGGGGGAAAGCTCACATCAAGGGCGTCGTTGGGAGCAACGGCCCGGTGCCCTATGGATCTGCGTTTATCTACGTTCATCTGCGGTTTCAGTCTTTTCCAACTGCCGGGGTTCAGCGCCGCAGGACGGCCTCGTCGTGATTCAGCAGGGCCTCGGCCACCACGGTACCGGACGCGAGATCGATCTCCGACCACCCGGCGCCGTTCTTGGCTTCGCCTACACCGAGCAACTTGCCGGCGGCAGCCGGTTCGGCGGTGAAACGTGCGCGTTGCTTCTGGAGCATCGCCACCATCACCGCGGTCTCGCGCTCGCTCGCATGACGTCCCGTGACCAGTCGGAAGGCGTACGACGCCCGTTCCGCGTCGGTGGGACCGGCCTCGCGATACATGCGCTCCGCGACATGCCGGGCGGCCTCGACGATTTGCGGATCATTTAGCAGTGCCAGCGCCTGCAGCGGCGTGCTCGTGCTCTGACGTCGAACCACGCAGCCATTCCGTTCGGCGGCATCGAAGGTCACCATGGCCGGAGGCGGCACCGTGCGCTTCCAATAGGTGTATAAACTTCGCCGGTGAAGCTCGGCTCCGTGACCCTGATCGTAGCGTGGATTGCCCATCGCGACTTCCCACAGGCCCTCGGGCTGATACGGCTTCACGCTCGGACCGCCCACGATTTCCGACAACAGTCCGGACACTGACAGGGCCTGATCGCGGAGCATTTCAGCGGTGAGCCGGCGGGCCGGACCGCGCGCCAGCCATTCGTTCTGAGGATCAGAAGCGAGCAGCTCCGCACCGGCCTTCGAGGACTGCCGGTAGGTGGAAGACAGCGCAATCTCACGAAGCAAGCGCTTCCAGTCCCAGCCGCGCTCCACGAAGTCGCGGGCCAGCCAGTCCAACAATTCGGGATGAGTCGGCGGCGTGCCCTGGGTGCCAAAATTATCGACGGTCTCCACCAGACCGCGACCGAACATCATCTGCCAGGCACGATTGACCGTCACCCGGGCCATGAGCGGATTCTCCGGTGCCAGCAGCCAGCGGGCGAGACCGAGGCGATTGGCCGGGGCGCCAGCGGGTAGCGGCGGCAGTGCAGCGGGGACTCCCGCGGTGACCGCTTCGCCCGGGGCGTCGTAGGCACCGCGCCGCAGGATGAAAGCGGGCTTTGGCATCGGCAGTTCCTGCATGACCATGATGTCCGGAATCGACATCACCATTCGGTTCAACTCCTGCCGAACGCCGAGTTGTTCCTCACGCCACCGCGCCGCCTCGGGCGAGACCACCGTACAAAAATGATCGAACAACAGGGCCCGGTCGGCCGGTGACAGCGCTGCAGTCGGACGGGTCAGCAGGGTCGTCAGGCGCGCGTCGCCCGAAAGTTGGGCGCTTTCCAAGGCGCTCAACTCGCGATTGAACACCCGCAACTCATCCACGCGTCCGCCCTTGAATCCGGAATCACGCATGCGGAAGCCGATGGTCAGATCGGGCTCGCCGCCGCCGTAGGTGATGTCCTTCCACAAACCGTCGCGGATCACGTCCACTTCCGCCGGCTTGCCATCCAGATACAGGTGCAGACCCGAGGCACGGCTGGAGCCGTCGTAGGTGATGGCGACGTGCGACCAGTCATTGGTCGGCACCATCGCCCGGCTGCGAATGCGCAGCGAATTGCCCGGCCACATGTGATGCAACCCCACGGACACGTGGCCGTCCTCCAGCAGCAGCTCGAAGCCGCGACTGCCGGCGTCCATCCAGGCGCGGCTTTTGTGCAGCACCACCCAGCGTGGCGCGCGTCCGGGAGGATTGAGCCACACCGACAGCGAAAAAGGATCGGTTCGCGACAGTGCACCCGCACCCGGCAGCGTGACGCCATTTTCACCGCTCAACAGAAGCGCCTCACCAAAACGGCCCGGAGCCGTCGTCGGTGATTCGGAGGGAGACGCCGCCTTGCCACCCGTCACTCCGTTTGCAAACCGGGCATCGCCGGAGCCGTCGAAGGCGTACGACGCGACGAGTCCCGCGATCTCCGATTGCGGCGGACGATGAGCGAGCCACCCCTCAAAGGACACGCGGGCGGCGTCGATCACTTCTCCGCGACGCGCGTCGATACGTGCGCTGGCCGACTTAAACTGCTCGATGCGGGCCGACTCGGCCTCGTTGGCCAGGAGAAGGGTCGGCACCGGCATGATGTCGCCGAAGTACACCGTCTGCCCTGACTCATCGATATTCTGGAACATCGAGAACAGCTGATAGAAATCGCGCTGGCTGATCGGATCGTATTTGTGGTCGTGGCAGCGGGAACACTCGAAGGTCAGTCCAAGGAACGCGGTGCCGAAGGTGTTCACACGGTCCACCACATAGCTCACGCGGAATTCTTCCTCCACGATGCCACCCTCCTCGTTCTGGAGATGGTTCCGGTTGAAGGCGGTGGCCAGTCGTTGTTCCTGCGTGGGATTGGGCAGCAGATCTCCGGCGAGCTGCCAGGTGACGAACCGATCGAATGGGAGATTGCGATTGAAGGAACGAATCACCCAGTCGCGCCACGGCCACAGGGGACGATACCGATCCATCTGGAACCCGTGGGTGTCGGAGTAGCGGGCGAGGTCGAGCCAGTCGGTCGCCATGCGCTCGCCAAAACGGTGGGATCCGAGCAATCGATCCACCACACGCGCCTCGGCGCCGTCCGACCGATCCGCGAGGAAGGCATCCATTTCCGGCAGCGAAGGCGGAAGGCCGGTGAGGTCCAACGCGACCCGGCGCAACCAGCGCTCGCGATCGGCCGACGGCGCAGGCTTGAGCTGCATCGACTCCAGCTTCGCGAGCACGAAACGGTCGATCGGGCTCTTCGCCCAGGAGGCGTCCTTGGGGACTGGAACCGCCGGACGCCCGATCGGCACGAACGCCCAGTGACGCTCCCACTTGGCCCCGGAATCAATCCACGCCCGCATCTGGTCCTTCTGCTTCGGGGTCAGCGTTCGGTTCGACTCCGGCGGCGGCATGAGGTCCTCTGCGTCTGAAGTGACCAGTCGGCGGAAGAGTTCACTCTCGGCGCTCTTCCCGGCGACGATCGCTACCTTCCCTTTGGCATTGGCCTGGAAGGGGCCTTCCGGCGTGTCGAGCCGCAGCTTGGCCTTGCGCGCCTTTTCATCGGGACCGTGGCAGTGAAAGCACTTGTCGGAGAGGATGGGCAGGATATCGCGCTGGAAATCCACGGCCGCCGCCGTCGCGGTGCCGCGCACCCCCAGGTAGAGGACTAGGGCCACAACGCCCCAGCGTGTCACCCGTCGGACATCGTTGTGCCGCCTTTCCGAGATGGATCCCACGTCGCTCATGATTGAAAACACCCACTTCGACCGTTCCACCGCCCCGCTGCGCCAGCCACCCAGCCATTCCGGGAACGCGAAACGGATGCAGAAGGTCCATTCGACCCTGGGATTCGCCCGTGAATTCAAGGGAGTCGGCATTGGCTTCAGGCGGGTTGCCAGTTACCGACGCGGCTCAGGTTGGGCGCGGACCCTCACCTCGTGGAGCGGCACGCAGCACTGCAAGGTAGCTCGAATCCAGCGAAAGCCAGTCTCTCCGCAGCGAAATCGGCTCGCGAGCAACGCGGCCCGGCGGTCGTAGCCGTAACGGCGCAACGCGACCGTCTCGAAACCAAATCCGGCCACCCGGACCAAGTTCCCGAGAGTTTGCGGATTCCAGGAAAAGAGATGGTGATTCGGCTCATCCGCCCGAAAGCACCGGTATCGGCGTTCGGTCTCGTGGGGCACGGTCAGGAGAAGCCTGCCTCCGGATCGAAGTAGCCGATGGGCTTCCTCAAGCGTCGCGAGCGGATCGGGCACGTGTTCCAGCGCGTGATGACAGACCACGACATCAAACGCGCCGTCGGAAAAACCCCGGGTGGATTCGGAGAACTCGATTCCGGCAGCCTCCACCTCGGCCCGCAGCTCCCCTGCGACGTCGAACCCGACACGGCGCGCGCAGAGGAGTCCGGCGAGGTTCCATCCAGCGCCACAGCCCAGTTCCAGGACGGCATCCGTGCGGGTCACGTCCGGTTGAAACCGTTCTGCCCGGACCCGGATGACCCAGGGCAACGCCTTCGACGGCAGCCCGCGCTTTTCCTGATGATACGCCCGCCCTGACTGCCCCTGATAGGCAGCACGCGCAGTTTCGGCGGCGGCGGACACACGGGCAGTATGTTGCGCCCCGTTCCCGGTGACCAGACCCCATCGGCCCAAATACAAACCGTTCCTTGGCAAAACCGCTTTCGCACTCGGCAGCCGCGCCGATTCTTGAAAGATTCCCACGTCGTTTCCCCGTTTTGACGCCATGGATGCTTCCCGATCAGCGACCTCAAGCCACCCCATCACTCCGCCTGCCCCCGCGCTGACGCTTGAGGATTTGATGCGGGAGGAAGATGCCCAATTGTGCGCGGCCCGTGGCGGCGAAGCGCCAAAGCTCCAAATTTCTTGCTCCACGCCGGGCGCCACCGACGAGCCTTGGGTGGCCTTTACGAATCGCGACCGGGTTGGCCTCGCCCTCTCCGGCGGGGGCATCCGGAGCGCGATCTTCAACCTCGGCCTCCTTCAATCGCTGCGGCATTTCGACCTCCTGAGGCACGTGGACTACCTGTCCTCGGTGTCCGGCGGTGGCTACATCGGCGGTTTCTGGACCGGGTGGAAACTTCGATCGGAAGTCACGGAGACGAGACACAACGCCAACGGCACTCCGGAGGCAGTGCCTATGGATTTTCCGCACCGCGACGCCCGCGAATTATCGAATCCCGAACCCCAGCCGCCAGACCGGCCCGCAGTTCGGGAAGTTCGGGAATCTGGGGAAATTCGTCATCTCCGGGAATTCAGCCGGTTTCTGATGCCGCGCCTGTCGCTTGACAGTGTCGATTTCTGGAACGGTGTGGTGGCGGTTTTGGGTGGGATGATCCCGTCCATGATGATTGCCGCGTGCGTCCTTTGGCTCGGCTGGATCGCGTGGCTGTGCGCGCATTTTGCCCTCGGAGGTGGGGCCCCGATGACGGTGACCCCGTTTGATCCGCTGAGCGGGTTGAAGCCTGTCTGTTTCTTCGTGCTTTCTCTGATCGTTCATTGGGCCTCGGAAGTGAAGTGGTGCGATGATCAGCCCCCCGATTCGCAGGAAACCAAGGGCTCGGGAGCGATTGGCTGGGGAGTCCTCCTGTCTTTGATCGCAGCCGCTTCCCTCGCAACCCTTCCGCTCCCCACGGAATCGATCGATCCGGAGCTCCTCGCGAAGGCGTCGGCAAGCCGCACAACGAGCCCGCTGATTGCGCCTCCGGAAGAGGCCCGATCGCAGGGGACCGTCGAGGTCCGCGTCGGCCGGCAAAGTCCCAGCCAGAATCGCGCCACCACGGAAAAATGGTCCCTTCAGCACCGGCGCCTGACCCCAACCCTTGGGTGGCTCGCGCCGGCAATCGGCTGGCTCGTCGCAGCCATGTCAGGCGTATTGCTACGATTCCTCCTCCTGCGGGACGACCGCGGATTTGACGCGGTGCCGGGCCATCGGGCTCTGGACCGCGCCATTGCGCGCTGCCTCGCTCCGGCAATCGGCTGGGCGGGCCTCGCTGGACTCTGGTGGGTCGCCACCCGGGGCATCGACCTGCTGGGCCTCAGTGCGACCGCATCCAACTCTTCGCTCGCGATTGCCGGTGGTGGTGCCGCCGGCATCTTTGGTTGGCTCCGCGACTGGCTCGGCTCCGGGGTGAATTCCGGAAGGCAGGGTGGAATCCTGGACCGGTTGAAGCCGATCCTGCCTCAACTCGCCGCCAACCTTGCCGTTGCGGTGGGCGGCATTCTGTCGGCCCGACTCCTCCTGCTTGTCCTCGAATGGACAGGTCGCTTTCACGTGGCGCTGCATTTTTCGCTGCCGCCCCTGTTCGTGGGCGTGATGGCGTTCCTCGCGTTGCTGGTGTGGCTGCTAAATCCGGCGCAGATCGGCCTTCACGAATTCTACCGCAGCCGCATCTCGCGCTGCTTCCTCGGCGCCAGCAACCCCGACCGCCTGAAGGGCTCCAGAACTCCGGAATCTCCCGATCACCGCACTTCGGAATCCAATCGCCAGACCCTCGAGCGACCGAGAGACGACTTCTCACTGGGACGGATTCGCGACCAGATCCGTACGGAAATGCAGCAGGCGGGCGACCCCGGGGGATCGTCCCGTCTCACCCCGATCCATCTCGTCTGCTGTGCCGCCAACAATCTGGCAGGCGACCAACTGGGCACGTTGTATCGCGGCGCCAGGAGTGCCGTCGTTTCGGCGCGCGGGATCAGCCTGGGCAACGCCACGGCACCCTGCCCGGATCTGCGCTTCTCCTCGGCCCTGACGGCCTCGGCGGCGGCCTTCAATTCCAACATGGGCGACGTCTCCCAGGAGATGGGTCCCGCCGTGGCCTTTCTCGCCTGCGCGCTGAACCTTCGACTCGGGCTCTGGGTTCCCGACCCACGAAGCCGGCATCGGAAACCCGAAAGCATTCCGGGCCTTCGATTTCTCGCAGAAATGGCCGGACAGACCATCTCCGACAACAGCCGGGAAAAGCGGCGAAACAAGCTGGGGACCGGCAACTGGCTGCACCTGTCCGACGGCGGACACTTCGAAAACTTCGGTCTCTACGAATTACTGCGACGTCACTGCCGCTACCTGATCGTCAGCGATTGCGGCGCCGATCCCGCCTCCAGCTTTGACGACTTCGCCCGTCTCGCCCGACGGGTGCGGGAGGACTTTGGAATCGAAATCGACATTGATCTGTCGCCCCTCAAGCCGGGACCCGACGGCTTCGCGGGACAGCATCTGGTGGTCGGAACGATCCACTACGACGGCGTGGCCGGGGCCGACAAGGGAACTCTCTTGTTCTTCAAACCGGTCCTCACCGGCGACGAACCCGCCGACGTCCTGCAGTACCGAGTGACCCATCCGGAGTTCCCTCAGCAGACGACCGCCGATCAGTTTTACGACGAGCCGCAGTGGGAATCCTATCGCCGACTGGGCGAACACGCGGCGAAGAGCGCTTTCCGGTTTCTGGAGGACCGCCCCAGGGACAGGAAGGCCAATCCGGTGGACACCCTTTTTCACCAGGCTGTGTTGCAATGGCTCTCGGGCGTTCACGAAACGGATGAAGACCGGCGTGCACTGAACGAGCGGGCTTCAGCCTTCGAGGCAGAATTTCGGCGAGAGGCGCCGGCGTGGATGCGGCTGGAGCTCTTCCCGGAGGTCGGGAACGCCGCAGGGGACGGACAGCGCGACGCAGTTGGGGAGGTCTCTGCGATCGCGCACCTGCTGACCCTGGTGCAGTTAATGGAGGACGTCTGGCAGATGTGCGCCCTGGAGCGGCAATGGTCGCACCCGATGAACCAAGGCTGGATGGCCTGGTTGCGGCGATGGAGCTCCATGCCCTCATTCCGCCAGTGGTGGCCAATTCTAAAATCCATCACCAGCTACGGGTTCGGGAAGTTCGTCCAGTTGCGCCTCGGACTGAGCTACAACGAGGAGGACGATCGCGACGGCGTTCCACATCCCGCCACTCCGCAAACCGCCGGCCTGCGTTTTCGACCCTTTGCGGCAGCGGATGAGGACTGTCTTGCCGCGCGCCGATGGCAGCAGCATTTTGGAACGCCTTTCCCCGTCGAGAACGCGATCGGCTTTGTGTACGAACTGCTGCCTTCGATGGCGCCCGGCGAGATGCCGGTGGCTCCGATCTCCATCGGCTTGGTCCGAGTGGAACGGCAGACGGCGCCGGGCCCAACCCCGGGGTTTCACTGGTTCGCACCCCACCTATTCGTGCCGCCTGCGCTGGAGGGCAGCGGGTTCATCGGCCGGTTCTTGAAGGCGCTGATCGCCGAACTGACGCGACGGGATCCGACGGCCTCGCTGTGGGTGACCCTGTCGGATGACCTCACCCACCGCACCGGACAAATCCGAACCGACGCCGGAAGCCGCGCCCGCCGGGTGCAGGTGATCGAATTCTACAAGAGCCAGGGGTTCACCCTCGCCGGTCCCGCCGCGGGGAATGCGCCCGTCCAATTGTGCCTCGACCGGAACCTGGTGAACTCCTAATCCCACGGCTTGCGCGGCAGGCAGCGATTGGGGGACTCTCGTCGCGTTTCCTTTCCCATGAACTCGATTCCCACTCCCTCTTGCCGCTTGGGACTGCTCGCCGGAATGGCGATCGGCTTCCTCGCCGTTCCAGCCGTCACCGCAACGGCCGCCGACGCCCCGGTTCGCGGTCCGTTCTGGTCCGGCACCATCATGCGTGCCAAGGGCCAGGCCGCTGCCATGAAGGGCGTGGCCGTCACGATCGGCGCGTCCAAGGACCACTACGTCGTCTATGATCTCGACACCCTGCGACTCGCCGTCGGCTGGTCGGGTGACTTTCTCGAATTCGGGGACACGCTGACCAAGATCGCCTGGCCACCGCCCCCGAGCGTGAAGGGAAACGTGGTGTTCGAAACCGCCATGGGTCCCGGCTGGTCCGACGCCAAGGGCCAGATTGCCGACACCCGCGAACGTCACCAGGGCCCGCTACCCAAGGACTGGGCCCACTATGAGGGTCTCTACGTCAATGGGGACCGCGTCGTGTTCAGCTACACGGTGCAGGGAACGCAGGTTCTGGAATCCCCCTGGTTCGAAGAGATTCACGGCACCGGAGCCTTCACCCGCACCCTGCAATTTCCGAAGGGCGGGAAGAACCTGAACCTATTGGTCGCCTCCGGTCTGACGCCGACCTCGACCGTCGTCGCTGCGGGCGCTGAAGGAACCGCGTTTCTACAGCGCGCCAGCGGTCAACCCCTGGCCATTGGTTTCAACAGAATGCCATCCGGCTCGGAGATCACCGTGGATGCCGCCGGTAACGCCGTCCTGCATCTCAAAAAGGTTTCATCCGACTCCGGGCTCACCCTCGCCCTCGCCTCCGGCAACGGGGACCTGCGTCCCAACTCGGCCGGTCGCAAGGAATCGGATCTCCGCTCCCTCACCCACGGTGGACCGGCCCGCTGGACCGAGATTCCGGTGACCCAAGGGAAGCTCGGCACGGAGGAAGGTCCCTATCAGGTGGACACCATCACCGAACCCTTCCCCAACGCCTACAACACCCGCACCTTCTGGGGCGGCTTTGACTTCCTACCCGACGGCCGCGCAGTCATCTGCGCCTTCCACGGCGACGTGTGGATTGTCTCCGGCATTGACGACACGCTGCAAAACCTGAAGTGGAAGCGCTTTGCCACCGGCTTGTTCCAGCCCCTCGGCGTGAAGGTGCAGAAGGGCGAAATCTACGTCGCGGGCCGCGATCAGATCACGCACCTGAAGGATCTCAACGGCGATGGTGAGGCCGATCTGTAC
>JANXMD010000546.1 GCA_025354845.1 Verrucomicrobiota bacterium
TCGTGCTCGTTCTGCGGGTCATAGAGACCCTGCTTTGCCGGCGGAAGACTCCGCGGCGTGGGTTGCGAGGCCAACTGATCAATACGGTTGCTCATGCTTGTCGTGCGAAAACGAATTCCGAAACCAGCCCCACGGGCCATCAACTCCCGCGGCCGCAGGCGGACCCTGCGGTCAATCCGCCAAAGGTAGGGGTGAAGTCACTCAGTCGGTCAAGCAGGAGATGTTGGCGAGGCGGGTTCTTTCGCAAGCAGGTTCAAGGTACGAAGACCTCAATGCCGGGCAGATTGAACCGCGGAGACGCCGAGGCGCCGAGTGGGAGCAACCGAACTCAGCACCCCGGTTTCTTGCCGTTCAGAACGGCGCTGTCCACTTCGATCCTCAGTGGAGCTGGATTCCCTCCGTGCAAATCCGTGAAATCCGTGTCCAGAACCTCAGGCTCAGGTCACTTGACCGAATCGATCTCGTCCCAGAGCACGCCGGTCTCGGTGAGGATGCGCTTGGCGATGGCAATCTGCTCCAACCAGCGTTCGTTGAGATGGTCGGTCGGAACGACAACCCGGCGGATTCCCGACTGGACGATGGCCTTGGCGCAGTTGGCGCAAGGGAACAGTCCGGTGACATAGAGGGTGCAACCCGCCACCGGGGCGCCATTCCGCGCGGCGAAGTGGATGGCGTTGGCCTCGGCATGACAGATGTACTGGTACTTGGTCGGGCGTTCCCAGAGATCGGGCGTCTCCACCATGCCGGCCGGCATGCCATTGTAGCCGGTCGCCTTCACCGCGTGGGTTGTCGGCTCCACGATCACCGCGCCGACGCGCGTGGCCGGATCCTTGGACCGCAGCGCCACGGTCCGCGCGATCTCCATAAAGTAATGATCCCAATTCATCGGGTTTCCTCCTCGAAAACACTTCCAAGCGCGGACCGCGACTAGCGCTCCGCTCCCGTTCCCTTCCGAATCACAAAATCCACCAGCGGCTGGCACTCGAAAAAGCCCGACCACATGTTGTGCCCCTGCCCCGTCGCCACCTGCAATTCCACCGGACCATGCAGTTCGATATAGCGCTTCTGCACCTGGCCCGAATTCCGTTCGAGGGAAACCAGAGTATCGACGTCCCCGTGGAGCAGGTACAGCGGTACGTTTGCGCGGGCGAGTGGACGCAGGCGGTTGATCGGATTGTACCGCGTCAGCTTTCTGGCCAGCGACGGCGGATCCAGATGATAGGCCGGCGCCGCCTTTTCGATTCCCGGGTAGCTGGTGAGATCGCACACCGGATAGATGCCCGCAATGCCCGCCACCCATTTCGGATGCTGGGACGCCCAGCTCAATGCCATGAGACCGCCGCGGCTGCGGGCCAGGAATACCGGACGGCGAGAGAGCTTCTGCTTCCGCGTCATCTCGGCATAGAAGGCGTCGAACACTCGGTTCCCATCCGGGCTGCCATACGACTCCCCGGCATCCACCCCCCCAATCGCCAGGCCTGCCGCGAGAAACCGGCGGAACATCCAGCCTTCTTCGGGCCCGGGCAGCCCCGGAAGCGTGGGCGTGTACCACACCCAGCCCCGGACGGAACCGGTCTCCGGCCGTATAAGGAAGGCCTCATGCCCGGCCACCGAAAAGACGGTCCCCGGAAAGGGCAGCACCTTGGTGGGATGTTCCGCGGCGTGGACGACGGATGCCATCGACGCGCCGATCCCGATCAGCAGCATCCACCCCAATCGAAGGGAGCTCAGAATGGCCAGGCGAAAGGTCATCGGCTCACTTGAACAGGGCGGCCTTCTCATCCCCTCGCGAGAGGAGGAAGGCCATCAGATCGAGGATCTCCTCCTGTTTAAGCGTGTTTAGCAACCCTTCGGGCATGGGGGAAATCTTTGAGGGTTCAACGTTCAGGATGTCGCTGCGACGCACGTTGGTGAAATCACCGGGCGCCGACATGTCCTCCATGATCATCATCACTTCATCGTTCAAATTGGCGACCCGACCCGTGACGGTGCTGCCACTCTTGGTGGTAATGACGATCGGCGCGTACTGGTCGCTGACCTCCTTGGACGGCTCGATGATCGATTCGAGGAGGTCCTTCGGATTGAAGCGGCCGCCGATGCCGGTGAGATCTGGACCCACGGCACCGCCGTCGCCGGCGAAGCGGTGGCAGTTGAAGCAACCTACGGCACCGAAGAGGTCGTGTCCCTTCTGGAAATTTCGATGACGCAGACCGGTGGCCAGTGCGGGGGTGACGTCGGAAACCTTCCACTCCTTCACCGTGCTGCGGCCCGCGAGCAGGTTTTCCAGCGGTTTCTTGATCACCGGCTTGGCGTTGAGCACATCAGCCAACTCGGCCTTCTCGGCTTCGCTCACGTGAACCAATGCGTCGGCTTTGATATCGCGAAGGAATCCGGCCAGGGAGGCTCCACCGCGGAAACTGGCGGCCTTGAGAAACCAACCGAAGTAGGCGCGGTGCAGCTTCGGGGTCCAGCCAGTCTTGAGCACGCGGATGGCGCGGGCGAGGTCCAGCTGCTCCTCCTGCGACGGCGCGGACTGCAGAGCGGCCACCAACCGGGCGGCCGCATCTGGCGCCTCCAAGTAGACCAGGAACGGTGCGAGCTCGGCGTTCAACTCGCGGGAGCGGGCCGGATAGAGCGGGCTGACGCGGGCTAGCAACGCCTGGCGAATGGGTTCATTCGGTGCGCCAAGACGGGTGAAGAGCAGTGCATTGGCCCGCAGCCACTCAAGCTGCTGGGACTCGCTCAGACGCGACCAGGAAACCCGCTGAAGCACTTCAAACATCTTCTCCTGAAGCGCGGCGTCCGGAGCAGGATCCGTCGGCTTCGAATGGAAGCGGTCGCGGTGGCTGGCACGCGCGAGCGCGATCATCGCCTGGATCGAGGTCTCGGGATTCTTCTCCGCCAGAGCGCGATCCCGCCAGGTCTCAACCGGCTGCCATTCCAGGGCCACACGGGCGGCGAAGCGAAGATTGCGATCCGCGCTCTTCAAGAACGGCCACACCGCGGCCACAGCCTTGGGATCGGCGTGGCCATGGAATGCCTCCAAACGACGGCGCGCTGCCCGGTCACGTTCGCCACCGCTCATGCCCTTCGATGGGGCGGTCGATTCCGGGCCGGTGTAGAGAACGCGATACAAGCCCGACTGCGTCTTGCGGCCACCAATGGTGAAGTACAGCGCGCCGTCGGCGGGATTGACCACCAAGTCGGTCAGCGGCAGGGGCGATCCAGAAATAAACTCCTCAAGCTGACCGGTGTATCCGGAGCCAGCGGGTTTCAAAATAACTGCGTACAGCTTGCCGTAGCTCCAGTCGTTGATGAACAGCGCCTCCTGAAATTTGGCGGGAAATTTCGCGCCGTACCCGAAAGTGACGCCGGTGGGCGAGCCCGGACCCACGTTGACCACCGCTCCGAGGCTGTCCGGGTAATACGCCGGCCACTTTCCCGCGCCGCTGCGCCATCCGAACTCCGCGCCACTCACCACATGATTCACGCGGGTCGGCCGGTACCACGGGGTGTTGAGGTCCCACTCCATGTCGGCATCGAAGGCAAACAACTCGCCGTCGCGATTGTACGCGGCGTCGTATTCGTTGCGGAACCCGGTGGCGAGCAGCTCCCATTCACGGCCCTCGGGATCGGTCTTGGCGATCCAGCCGCCGGGAGCGAGCACTCCCTTCATGAAGCCGTTGCCGTCCCAAAGCCGGGGCAGCAAATGATCCTCGGACCAGTCCAGAGGCACACGGGACGAGTTGATTTCGGTCACGCGGGTCTGGTTGCCTGAAACGATGGTGAGCGTCTTGCCGTCCGGCGATTTGAGAATCGCGTGCGGCCCGTGCTCACCGCCACCGTCGAGCTTGCGAAGCAGGCGCACCTCGTCGAACTGGTCAGTGCCCTTGGTGTCACGCAACCGATAGAGACCCCGCCCCTGGAACTTCTGCTCGGCGCACATCACGTAGAGGCTGTCGAAGGCGTAGAGCAATCCCTGCGCACTGCCGACCTCCACATTCAGCGGCTCGATTTTCTGGAGCGTCGTTGATCCCGGCGGCGGCGTTGTGAGGCGGTACAGCTTCCCGTACTGGTCCGACACGATGAGGCGCCCCTTGTTGTCGAGGCACATCGACACCCAGGAGCCCTGCTGTTCCTTGGGGACGGAATAGAGCAGCTCCACTTTGAAGCCGGGCGCGACCTTCAACGAGGCGACCGGGGTCGCACCATCGCGGACGTCCGCGTGGAGAACGGTGGCACTCGAAAGCATTCCCAGGCCCAAAACGAGCCCGATCAGGGACGCGGCAGTGCCGCGAGAACGACGGGGGTGTGACATCGGGGAGACAGTGACCGTTCCCCACATCCGGGTTCAAGCCCGGGAAACTTAGAATTGGTGTCCGGCACCCAACAGTTCGACTCAGGGAGCCTTCTCGACCTGAAGACGCGCCAACTCGAGGGCGACGGCTTCAATCTTGCGGTAGTAGGCCTCGTCGGGCGGCTCCGGCCGGCGTTCGCGCAGACGGCTCAGGTCCAGTTCCAACGCGTCCCGCTTCGCACGGTCAGCCGGACTGAATCGTTGATCCCATTCCCCGCGAACCAGCACGAATTGCCGCGCCGCCGCACCGTCGAGTCGCGCGCCCTCAGCCGCCTTGCGCGTCGCCCGGGTCCCACGAAACCACGCCGCGGGAGTGCCAAGACCGTCCCCGTTGTCGTCGATCAGTGCGTGCTCCGTCGCGAGGCGCCCCGCCGTCTGATACCACTCCGTGGTGCGGGTCGAGGCACGCAGGAAGGCTTCGAGCAGTGAGGTCTGACCATCCTGATCCAAATCGCCCGACGGATCCGCAATCGCTTCCGCGAGGAATCCGCCAAAGCGCGTGAGATTCTGCTCGTCACCACTGCGCGTCGCGCTGATCACCACCCGGCGCGGACCGGCGAGCACAGGGATCCACGGGGCGCTGGCCGATGCGGTGTTGATGACGGCAACGGGCCGCTGAAACGGCTTCAACCACTGCGCCAGATTGGTGGCGGTGCAATCGGGCCCACGAAGGTTGAAGCGCGCCTCGCGCCCATCCCAAGTGCCGTGGCCAATCAGGACGATCCACAACGGCGACAGCCCGTTGGTTGGCGCTCGAGCAATGCATGTGTGGAACCGATCCAGATCCGAACCCGCCGCGTTGGTGTCGGTCCCGATGAGTTCATAGGTGGCCCCGGCACGAACGCACGCATTGGTCCATTGCGCCGCCTGCTTCCGGAATTGGTCACCAAATTCAGGCTGCCCCTCGGCTCCGACGACGAGGATCACCTGGGGCGCATCCGATATCGGCAGAGTGGAAGACGGTCCGTCCTCTGCCAGGGCATTGGCACTCCACATCACGAGCAGCAAAAGTCTTAACCACTTCATGGCAGTCCCTTCCAACGTCGGAGGCCCCATTCCGCCACGAGGCATCCCATCGCCAGCGCAAAGAGTGCCGGCAGATTCCACAAGGGCCGCGACCACGGTTCCATCACCGGAGCGGGCCGCGCGGCCAGATGTTTTACCCAGTCGTCGAGTTTCGAGGCTGGCACCACTTCGCCTCCGGTGGTGCGTGCGATCTGTTCCAGCAGGCCGCGATTCGGCACGAGCGACGCGAATTCCTCGGCCGCGAGATCGGAGGTCCAGCCGGTCTCGGCACGACCCACTTCGGCATGCGCCGTGTCGTGAACCGTGACCCGCGCCCGGTATCCCGCGGTCTGACGCGGCACATAGGTCGCCTCGTACACGCCGGGCTCGGTGCCCGACGGTTCGACCTGCAGTCGGAGGATCTGAGATTGATTGGTTGAGGTCTTGGCACCCCGAAAAACGATCGGCTCCACCTCCAACGTCACCGCGGCATTGTCGAGCGGCAGATAATTGGCATCGCGTGCGCGCACCTGGATGCGCATGGCGCCATTGGGATCGCCCTCCACGGGTTCCGCAGAAAGATCCACGCGGTTCGGCGTCTCCGACACGAGCCAGCGCACCAATTGTCGCCAGCCCTTGTCCATGTCGGCGTGCGACGCCGCATCTTTCATGCCCCAGCGCCACACGTCACCGACCGTCAGCGCCGCGGTGCGTCCGAGGCCGAATCGTTGAACCACCAAGGCCGGAACATCCTGTCCAGCTTCGTCCGCCACCGTGGCCACCACCGACGCTCCGGGTTTGGCGTCCCCGACGCGGTTCACCACCTCGAAATGCGGCATCCCCTCCAGACGTGCCCGTTCATCGGATTCGTTGTCGCGAATGCGGGCCCAGGGCAGTAGCCACCCCTCGCGTCCCAACGCGAAGCGCATCGGCCCGGAGGACTTCACCTCCTCCAAGCGGTCCAAATACACCGGAAGCATGTCGCCGATCGGCGTGCGCCGGTAGTCACCCTGCTGGAAGGATTCCATACCGCCCAGCATGAGAAACCCGCCGCCACGCTCGGACACGAACCGCTGCAGCAGCGCGGCCTGGTCGGCGGAAAAGAATCCGGCTTCGAGGTCATCTACAATGACGGCGGAAAAGGGATAAAGTTCTTCCGCCGTGCGCGGGAATCCACTGCGTAGTTCGAGGGCGTCGCGCGGGTTGATGCGACTCAACACTGGCTGATCGTAGCGTTCAGCCCCCTCGCGGCTCTGGTCGCCAAACCCGCGGAACAACGGATTGCCCGTTTCCCCGGCCCGTCCACGGAACTCAAACTTCGGTTCGCGCTTCGCCACGCGGATCAATCCGACGAGTTGAAGTTGATCATCCTCCTGCAGGGCGCGATTGAGGAACTTGAATTCCCAGTTCGGACGACCGGAGACATACAGGATTCGGTGCGGCCCGTGTCCGCGATCCGCCATCACGATGCGCGTGTTGTTCGCGAGGGTCGCCTCGGCGCTGTTGGTGACCGCGGCGCCAGTCCCGGATTCCGCCAGCGTCCGCACGCCCAATTCGAAGAATGAAACTCCGGCCGCCGTGGGCTTGATCTGGAAGCGAAGCGGCGATCCCCCGCCATCACCAGGCGCAGAAAGCGACTGCTCCTGAATGGACTTACCGGCCTGATCGGTAAGGCGTGCCACCAGCGGCGTGCCGCCGAAACCGTGGGATTCCACGCGCGCCTGGACCACGACCGGTGCGTCCTCGAAGGCACTGCGTTCGGTGGTCAACTGCCGGATGGAAACATCCTTCAGACGGAATGCATCCCCGAGGACCACCGGATACACCGGCGGCATACCCTTCCATGAGGGCAACTGCCCACGAAGGTCGGTGGCATTGCCATCGGTGAGCAGAAGGATGCCGGCCAGCGGATGCCCCTGATAGCGTTCCGCCAACGACCGGAGGGCAGTGATCATCGCCGAAGAACGGCCCTGAAAATCGAGATCCGTAAAGTCGCGCGAACTCTGCAGCCGGGAATCGAAAAGGTACCGACGCACTTCGAATCCGTCACCGAGAGTCCCCAACCAGCCCACCCGGCCGCGGTCGAGAAGCTCACGAAGATCCTCCCCGCGGCTGGTGGTGCGACCGGCGTCGTGGATCTGCATTCCCTGGCTGTTGTCGGCCAGAACGGCAAAAACATTGGCTCCAGGGCGTGCCCGTGACCCATTCCACAAAGGCTCGGCAAGACACAGGGCGAGTGCGGTCAAAGCAATTAGCTTCAGCACCACACTTCCCGCCCCGGCGGCCCCGGCTCGCGATCCGCGGAGGCCCCAGAACATGAGGAGCAACGTGATCGCCACCGCCGCACCGAGGGGCACGAGCCAGTTCGTGGCGGAAAGGGAGATGGAGCCTTCGGCGATCACCTCACGGCGTCTTTCCCTTCACCGCATCCCCGGCATTCGCCTCGGCACCTTTGGAGTCGCGACCGAGCGTTTCGTAATAGCGTCGAACCTGCTCGGTGAAGCGGGTGGGCACCGCGTCGCGATCGATGGGCGCCAGTGGATCCTGAGTGTTGCGGCGGCCGAGTTCCTCGCGGATTTGACGTCGCACCTCGACGAGCGGTTTGAGCACCTTCAGCTCCACCACCGCCCAATCGGGCTTCTTGCCCTCGCGACGCCACTGCAGGCGAGCCAGGCGCGCGCTCTCCCGGGCCCGGGCGAGATCGCTGCGCAATTCGGGAAGGTCCACCAAATCCTCGGCATCGCGAAGCCGGTCGGCCCACGGTGCGAAATCCGTTCCGGTGAGCGGGCCTACATAACCGCCCCCTCCGCCACCGCGTCCCCCGCCACCATTCGGTGAATCGGGTCCAGCGAAGTTGCCAAGATCGAGTCCACTGGAATCCCCGCCACCACCCTCATTCGCGGTATTCGCACCGCTCCGACGAGCGCCGCGAGCTCCTGAGGCGCGCTGCGGTTGGCCCGCGCGACTCCCCGTCCCGCCTCCCTCGCCCCCACCACCACCACCCGCTTGCGATTGGGCTGACGACGGATTCCCCTGGCCCCGCTGACCACGGCCCTGGCCCTGGCCTTGG
>JANXMD010000568.1 GCA_025354845.1 Verrucomicrobiota bacterium
GGCTGCAAAAGGTGGTCGAGGATGCCGTGGGCATCCAGCAGGGTGCCGATCCCCTCCGGAAGGACAGCATCACCGTCGAGGAGGCTCCGTTCAACGACACGGTGGGCGTCGATACCTTCAAGGACATCGAACATCAGGAGCGCTCGCGGCAGTGGATGGATCTCGCGACGAACGCGCTCTATCCGACGCTCGGCCTGGCCGCGCTGTTCTTTCTCTGGCGCCTGTTCCAGAACACGCCCACGGATCCCATCCCGCTTGGAGTTCCGGTGGGCGCGATCGGCGCCGACGGAACAATGGCCGGGGCGCTTGGCTCCGGTACCGGCGGGACGATCACTGTCGAGGCCTTCAACCAGATGGTCCGCGAGAATCCCGCCAACATGACCCAGGCGATCCGGGGCTGGATGGCGCGAAACACCGCCGCGACGAAATGAGCCACTGATATCCACCGTACCCGATCCCGATCCCCAAGCCTCCTGCCATGCCCGCTGTTGCTCCAGCCCCGGTCTCGACCAACGACTTCTCGCGGATGTCGAAGATCCAGAAGCTCTCCGTCCTCCTCGTCGTCATTGGTGACGAGGCGGCAGGGCAAATCCTCAAGTCACTTTCCGATGACGAGGTGGAATCGATCTGCGGTGAAATGACCAAGCTCGGTCTGATCTCCCGCGAACTGCAGCAGGAGGTGCTGAAGGAGTTCTCCGAAGTCGCGATTGAGGCCGGGACCTCGCTGTGCGGTGGTGTTCACTTTGCCAAGTCGGCATTGGACCGGGCCCGCGGCGCGTTCAAGGCGTCGTACATCCTCAGCAGGGTTTCCCCCTCCAGCTCGCCGGTGGCGTCCACCGACCAGATCGTCGATCTCGAGCCCTCGCAGCTGTTCAACCTCATCCGGCACGAGCAACCGCAGGCCATTGCCCTAATCCTCAGCTTCCTCACCCCCGACAAATCGTCCCGGGTTCTTCGCCTCCTTCCCGTGGAGACCCGAGGTCAGGTGGTGGAGCGCATTGCAACCCTCGCGCCAACCTCCGCCGAGGTGGTCGAGCGCGTGGTGTCGGTGCTGCACCTGCGCTTGGGCGCCAAGCAGACCACGGCGCCCGTGAATCGTAGCGGCGGCGTGAAGGTGGCGGCGACTCTTCTCAACTCGCTCGACAAGTCGACCAGCAAGGCGCTGTTGCATGACATCGATCAGCGCAACCCCGTGCTGGGAAACTCGATCCGAGAGAAGATGTTCACCTTCGAGGATCTCGCGACGCTCAACCTCCCGACCCTGCAGCGCATCGTGCGCGAGATCGAAATGCGCACCCTCGCCTTGGCGCTCATCAATTCGAACGAGAACGTCAAATCGGCAATGATGGGCGCCGTTTCCCGCCGTGCCGCCGAGACGGTGAACGAGGAAATGGGCACCCTGAGCACCGCCAGCAACCGCGAGATCGAGTCCGCACGGTTGTCGGTCATCGAGGTGGTCCGCCGCCTCGAGGCCGAGGAGGAAATCAAACTCGGCGAAGACACCGGAGGAGCCAATGACGCGCCCTGACTCACGCCTGCTCGGCACCATTCAATTCGGATCCATCCTGCGCGACGTGCAGCGCGTGGAGTCCAGGCCCGAACCCTCGGTCGAGGAACTCCTTCGAGCCTGCGAGCAGGACGCCTTCGAACGCGGACGCCAGGCCGGCGAGCTCGCGTTGCGCGAAAGCCTGCTGGAACAACGGGCCGAGTTTCTGGCGCTCCAGCGCGGGCTCTTTGCTCATCTTCGAAACTCAGTCCCCGAGGTGCTTGCTCAGTGCGAAGCCGCCATGGTGGAGCTGGCCTTCGAGGTGGCGGGACGCCTGGTGGCCGGAGTGCCGATCTCGATGGAGATGATTCAGTCCGTGGTCCGCGAGGCGGTGAGTGAACTCACAGACGCCGGACGCATCACGGTGCAGCTTCATCCCGAGGATCTCGAATTGCTGCAGAGCGCAAATGCGCCGGTTCTCAACGAGGAGATTGCCGGAGACCGGATGCAGTTCGAGGCGTCCACCAACGTCACCCGCGGCGGCTGTGTCCTGAGAACCCGCTTCGGGTCCGTCGATGCGCGGCGTGAAACCAAGTTCGAACAACTTCGCCAGTCTGCTGTGTCATGATTGACCCCGTCCTCACCCAGTTTCCCGGCTCCCGCCTCGCCAATGCGGTGCGCGGCGTTCGTCGCACCCGGTTGGTGGAAAACCGCGGGCGAGTGATCCAGCTGATCGGACTCGTGATCGAGTCGCAGGGACCCATGGCGGCGGTGGGGGAGGTCTGCCGCATCGAGTCGCCACGTCGCGACGAGGTCACCCTCGCCGAAGTGGTTGGATTCCGGAACGAGCACGTGCTGCTCATGCCCCTGGGCCCGTTGAATGGCATTCATCCCGGCTGCGAGGTCATTGCCACGGGCAGACCGCTTGAGGTGCCGGTGGGCGAGACGCTGCTGGGTCGTGTGGTGAACGGACTCGGCGAGCCGATTGACGGCATGGGACCGCTCGCCACCGAGCTCCGCGGACCTGCGAGCATGACCCCTCCGCACCCACTCCGGCGGCGACGAATCCATGAGGTGTTTGAGACCCGCATTCGCGCCCTGGACACTCTGCTTCCCTGCGGTCGTGGCCAGCGTCTTGGAATCTTCGCCGGATCGGGCGTCGGTAAGTCGACCCTACTTGGCATGATGGCCGGCCACGCCGAAGCCGACGTCAACGTCATCGCGCTCATCGGTGAGCGAGGCCGTGAGGTGCGGGAATTCCTTGAGCGTGACCTCAGCCCCGAGGGACGCCGCAAATCAATCGTCGTCGTGGCGACCTCCGACGAACCCGCGCTCGTGCGCCTCAAGGCGGCAAGTGTGGCCATGGCGATGGCGGAGCATTTTCGCGATGCCGGCCGCAACGTGCTTCTTCTGATGGATTCGGTGACCCGTTTTGCGATGGCCCAGCGCGAGGTGGGTCTCGCCGTCGGCGAGCCACCGGCGACGCGGGGCTACACGCCGTCGGTTTTCTCGGTGCTCCCACAACTCCTGGAACGCGCCGGCGCCGGCGAACACGGGACGATTACCGCCTACTTCACCGTGTTGGTGGAAGGCGACGACATGAACGAGCCGGTTGCTGACACGGTTCGAGGCATTCTGGATGGACACGTGGTGCTCACCCGCGCCCTCGCGGAGCGGAATCACTATCCGGCCATCGATGTGCTGCAGAGCGTGAGTCGTCTCACCCGTGAACTGTGTTCCAAGGACCAGCTTGCGGTGGCCGCCGAGGCGCGCGAGCTCCTTGCGGTGCACCACCAGAATCAGGACATGATCAATCTCGGAGCGTACGTCGCCGGCAGCAATGCGGCGGTGGACCGTTCCATCAAGCTCAACCCGGCCCTCACCGGCTTCCTCAAGCAGGGAGTCAGTGAAGATGTCGCACCGGCGGAGGCGTGGCGCCAGCTCGCCTCACTCCTCGGCCGTCCGTCAGTCGAATCCCAATCCTCCGTTTCCGCATGAAGCCATTCCGATTCCGTCTTCAATCCCTCCTCAGCCTTCGTGAGCGCGAGGAGCGGAAGGCCCTGGAAGCCTTTGCCGCGTCGCTTCGCGAGGCCGAGCTCGCCGAGAGCCGGCTGCGGGCCACCCAGGCGCGAATCAACGACCATTGGAACGCCGCCGCCGAGACGTTGCGCGCCGGCTGCGCGCCCGCGGAACTTCAGTCGTGGCAGAGTTTCGGACAGATCCTCGTCCGCGAAGAATCTCGCTGCCGCGCTGCCGCCGTCACCGCTTCCGAGTCCGCTTCGCAGGCACGCCGGGGACTCATGGCCGCACGGCAGCGCCGCGAGGTGGTCGAATCCCTGAAAACCCGCCACCGCGAAACCCACGAACGCGAAAGCCTTCACGAAGAGCAGACCCTGCTCGATGACATCGCTCAGCGCTCGCGCAAGCCTGCCTATGGCGCCCTTGCGATGGCCACCTTGGAGACCCCATGAGCGCTCCCACTCTGCCGATCGCCGCCGCGGCATTCGGAGGCACCGTGTCCTTCCTTGGGACGCTGGTCTTTCTCCTGGTTCATCAGCCGTCGGAGATCCATGAAATCAACTCGCCCAAATCGCCGCCCGTCATCACCTGGTCGCTCCACACTCAGGAGATTGACGATGTGGTCGTCGAACTCCGGCAGCGGCAGGAGGCGATGACTACGCGCGAGAAGCAGTTCGCCGAAATGTCCTCGCGCGTGGCCGCCGAGCGCGAGGAGCTCAAGCAACTGGCCGCTCAGATCCGCAAGGCTCAGGACGACTTCGACAAGGCCATCAGCCGGGTGAAGGATGACGAAAGCGCCAATCTGAAGCGGCTCGCCAAGGTGTATGCCACGATGGAGCCCACAACGGCGGCGACCATCTTCAAGCAGCTGGATGAAACGGCGATGGTCAAGATTCTGCTCTTCATGAAGGACTCGGAAACCGCGCCGATCCTCGCCGCCATGGCCGTCCAGGGTGAGACCGAAGCCAAGCGTGCGGCCGGAGTGTCCGAGCGCTTGCGGGTGACGCAGCGCTCCAGCGAACCCCCCAAGAAGTAGTCCGCTTTCCCTTTTCCCCTCGATGACGATTCCCCCTGGCATTTCGGGAGTTTCCGACCCCCACTCCGTCGCTGCGGCAGGCCTGATTCCAGTTGCCGGCGCCGGCGCCGCGGTCGGGCCTTTTGCCGACCTGCTTCACTTCCAGATCGGCGCGACACCTCCTGCCCTGCCCGCCGCCACTCGGGCCGGCGAGATTCTGCCGAGGGTTGCCACTCCGATTCCTACGCCAACCTCAGTCCCGTCCGCCACTGCATCGGTGACGCGGTTTAACGCCCCGGATATGGACGTGGTGTCCCACGTCCCGGGTCAGGTTCTTCAGGCGGAAACGACTGGCGATCCGGCAACCCAGGAAGGGCGGCTCCTTCCCAAGGATTCGTTTCCGGTGAATTCCGCTCCGACACCCCGGGTGGTTGGGTCTTCGGTTTCAAGCGCCCGCCCGCCCGCGATTCCCATGACGGGTTCCGCCGTCGGATCAAATGCGCAGTCCTCGCTGACTTCGATCCGGATTCCACGCGACGTGATTCGCACGGCGCTGCAGACACCGGTGCCTCGTCTTGTTCCCGAGGCGAGCCTGTCTCCGACACTCCCAGAAGCCGACCTCGCTCTGAACGCAACTCTAACACCGCACCGGGAAGCGGTTGTGTTTCCTCCGTCGAGCGGCGAACTGCCGGTCCCTGAGCGAACTCCGCGGGGACCTGTGGGGTTGGCCCCGTCGCGTCCGTGGTCTTCGCCGGCTCAATCGGTTGGCGCGGTCGAGGATTCCGCCGTTCAGGTGGCTCCTGCGACCCCCGAAGGGTTGTTGCCAGCGTCTTCGGCGAAGCCCGCCACCTCGATCGGGACCGATGAAGCCGGGACCTCGGGCAAGGCCGAAGTCGGCGTCCTGTCGGCGATCCAAGGCCGCGATTCTGAAGTTCTCCGGTCCAAGGGGACTCAGAGCCGATCTACTGACATTGTGCGTTCCTGGGTTTCGACACAGCCGATGAGCGTCGACAGCCAATCGCCAATTCGCGCAGAGCCTCCTGCGGACTCTCCTCAGACGGCGTCGCGCGCCCTCAAGCACGCCATCGGCTCGTCGAGCCCGATCACGGCGGCTCTGGCGACTGTCGGGGCTCCCAGAGTTGCCGTCGCTCCTGCGTCGATTTCGGGGACCGTCGAATCGACGGCTGCGGCCGTTCGTGCGTCATCGTCCGGGACATTTGGAGTGGAGTCCAACGGGCCGACGGCAGGGGATTCATTGCCCGCTGCGTCGGTTTCGCCACGTTCGAATCCCGATTCGATGGGTTCCGCGCGATCGAAATCCGCGCCCACGATGGCGATCCCCAGGACGCCTGCTGAGTTGTCGAGAGTGCCAAAGGAAACGGTCCCGGTGGTTCCAGACTCACGCCCGCAACCGCACGAGGTCCCGTCGAGTCCGCTGGATACGGCCACGTTGATGGCCGCCGCCGGATGGGTTCCGACACTTTCAACGCCTCCGGTTGTGGTGACGCAGACCCAGGAGCCCGTCGCCAACGACGAGTTGCTTGATTTGGGTCACGGTGGGGGTGCCGGTAGCCACTCCCGTTCCGCGAACCTCCCGATACTGGGCGACTCTGCTCTGATCGCCCCGTTCGTGTCCGAATCGATTCCGTCGCCCGGGCCGCGGACCCCCTCCCCGATTTCCGCGACGCCGTCGCGTTCCCGCGGCTCGGGTCCTGAAGCGGCTTTATCGGTATTGGGTGCGGCGCTCCCGGCTCCCGAAACGGTCACCCCGCAAGGTGGGCCGAAGGGGGCCGTCGCGCTCCCGGGGTGGACTCCGGTTGAACCGACACCGGTGTCCCCGGCCTTTTCCGAAACCAGCGCGCGGGCTTCCACGCCCGATCCAGCGCCGGAGGGTGAGGTTGCAGCGATGGCCGAGCAGGTGGGAATCCGGTTCGAAAGGGTTCAGTCGCTCGCGGTCCCGACGGCGACCGCCGAATGGACCACTCTCCAGCCTGCCGGCGATTCTTCGTTGGTCACCGAGACGACCGATTACCCCGCCGGGCCTTTGAATGCCGTTCCAACGGAGCCACAGCGCGCTGCGGCTCCGGTTCGCTTGGAATCGCGACAACCCGTGGCGGCACCTGGAGTCGCGAATCTTCAGGCAAATCTCTCGTCGGAATCGAAACCCGCGATCGAGAGAAAACCGGTTTCAAACGCTCAGCAACCCGTCCGCGAAGTGGGCACGCGTCCGCAGTCCGAATGGACCAGGGATGCGGAGCTGCCCGCGGTAGCCCGGCCAGGGGTGGGTACCGTCGTT